>JBAPPP010000430.1:0-2933 GCA_049280175.1 Rhodanobacter sp. | reverse complement strand
ATGCCGAAGAAGCGCCGCAGGATCTCGGCCTGCGGATCGTCCGGCATGCCCTGGCCGGGCATGCCGGACTGAGATTGCCGGGTTTTACCGGTGTACTTGGCTTCGACGTGGACCACCGCTGGCGCGTTTTTCTCCACGATGCCGGTAAAGTCCGGCAGCATGGCCGCGGTGGATGCAGTCTGCGCATGCGCCCCGGTAACGGCAGCAATACTGGCCCATGCGCAGTACGCCAAGGTGCGCAAGATGGAATGACTCATGACTCCTCCTTGGTTGACTTCAGCTGGAAAACTTCAGGCACCACAACTCAGATTTCGCAAACGGCGGACTGCGAACGCAGTCCGCCAAACGGCCCGCATGACGGGCCGATAGGCGGAAAACCAACAGGGGAAGGCAAACCGCAGGCAAGCGCACTCGGCCTGATCTTATTGAGCGACGGCCTGACGCGACTTGGACGGAGCAACTTTCGGCGACGGATCAAGCAGCAGAAGATAGCTGCCGTCATTGTTGCTGAGCGTCCGATACCGATGCAGCGACGGGTCGGCCAACAGGCGACGCGCATAAATCGGTTGATTCTCATCCAGCGGCGCACCCAGCGTGGCGGACGCCTGTTGACTGAGCAATCCGGCAGAATCGCCACTCAGCCATGGTGGCACCGCAGCAGGGATGGCCGGCTTGCTTTCCGGGGCGACCCTGGCAATCGCACTGGCGGTACGTGGCGCGCTCACTCCCGCACGAAGCTCGGCGTCGTTGGTAGGTTGGCCGATCATCAAGGCGGCTGCCGCCACGCTGGCGGCAATCGCGCCGCCGGCAGACCAGCGTAGCCAGTGGCCGCTACGGCGCTCGCCGCTATGGTTGCTGGTAGTTGCCGGCATCGATTCCTGCTCGATCGCCAGCATCACCCGTGCAGCAAATCCCGGCGCGGCCATCAGCGGCAGCGTTCGACGCAACCCGTCGCGAGCGATGTTGTAATGCGCCCAAGCCTGTTGCAGCGAGACGTCGTGATCGAGCCGACGCAACAGAAAGCGCAGCTCTTCCTTCGACAATTCGCCGTCAATACCGGCCGAAAGGTTTTCCCGAATGGATTGATCTACGTTTGCTTGATTCATGTCTGCCTGATTCATGCATGGTCCTCGCGGTCCGACAACAGAGGCCGCAGCTTTTCATCGATTGCCTCGCGTGCCCGGAAGATACGCGAACGTACCGTACCGATCGGACAGCCCATCGCTTCGGCGATTTCATCGTAACTGAGACCATCCACTTCGCGTAGCGTGATGGCGGTCCGCAGTTCCTCGGGCAGGGCTTGGACAGTGGAAAACACGGATTGTTCAATTTCCTGGCGCATCAGCTCACGCTCCGGCGTTGCGCTGTCGTGCATGCGCTCGGCCCCCGCCATGAAGACGGCGTCTTCGGCGTCGATGTCGTCGGTCGGCGGGCGCCGGCCCATCGCCACCAGATGGTTCTTGGCCGTATTTACCGCGATCTTGTACAGCCATGTATAGAACGCACTGTCACCGCGAAACGAACCGATCGCCCGCCATGCACGAATGAACGACTCTTGCGCGATGTCCTCGCACTCGGCATGACTTCTCACGTAACGCGAAACGAGCCCGATCACCTTGTGCTGGTATTTGCGTACCAGCAGGTCGAAAGCCCGTTTGTCCCCACCCTGGACACGCTCGACCAGCGCGCGGTCCAGTTCGTTTTCGCCCATCCGGGCCGTATCCATCGTCAATGCCGTCATCCGCTGCGGGAACTTGTTTAGAACTGAACGCCCCGCTCAGACCGCAACCGAGCGCTCAAGTTCAGCTTGCGTGAGTGTGCTGCCCACACCATAACGCACGGCCTGTTGGCTGGTTGTCATGTGCGGGAACGATGCCTCCCCAGCCCGCCTACGGGCCATCTGCCCGTTATGGGGCCGACCGCGAACAGCTCAAGCCGGCTCGGCTGTGCGCACATCCAGCAGGCGTTGCCGCTCGGCCAGCAGATTGTCGAAGCTGATCGGCTGCAGCGGCCGGCAGAACAGATACCCCTGCAGCTCGTCGCAACCATGGGCGCGCAGGAACTGCAGGTGCTGTTCGATTTCCACACCCTCGGCCACCACGGCGCGCTTCAGACGATGGGCCATTTCGATGGTGGCGCGAACGATCGCTTCATCGTCCGGATCGACGCCGATATTGCGCACGAAACTCTGGTCGATCTTGATCCGGTCGGCCGGCAGCCGACGCAGATAGTCCAGCGATGCCGCGCCGGTGCCGAAATCGTCGATCGCGATATGACAGCCAAGCTTGTGCAGCGCGTGCAGGTTCTCCACCAGGTTCGGCGCTTCCTTGATGCTGATGCTCTCGGTGATTTCCATCTCCAGCAAGGTGGGGTCCAGACCGGTTTCGCGCAGCACCCGGCCCACGGTCTCCAGCAGCTGCGGCTCCATCAATTGCACCGCGGATAAATTGACGCCAAGCCGCAAGCGCAGCCCATAGCGCTCTTCCCAGTCCTGCGCCTGCCGGCATGCCGTGCGCATGACCCATTCGCCGATCGAGACGATCAAGCCGGTTTCCTCGGCCAGCGGAATGAACACGGCTGGGCTGATCATGCCCAGTTCCGGGTGCTCCCAACGAACCAGCGCCTCCATCCCGACGATGTCCTCGGTGGCCGTATTGACCTGCGGCTGGTACACCACGCGCAACTCGCCGTTGCCTTCCGCATGACGCAAGCGGGAGCGCAATGCCGTTCCATGTTGTTGCGCGTATTCCGGGCTCACTTCATAGATCTTGAAATTATTGCGGCCTTGATGCTTGGCCGCATACATCGCCTCATCGGCATGTTTAAGCAGGGTTTCCGCGTCGCCGGCATCGTCGGGAAAGAAGCTCAGGCCCATCGAGGCGGTGACCTGCAGTTCGGTGCCGTCATCCAGGTATAAGGGCGCCTCCATTACC
>JBAPPP010000429.1:0-9030 GCA_049280175.1 Rhodanobacter sp. | reverse complement strand
GGTACGATCAACGCGGCCATTGTCGCGCTCGCCAAAGCGTTTTCCGATCGCGGCATCACCGACGGTGTGCAGGTGAATAGCGTCTTGCCTGGCCCGGTAATGACAGGGCGCCGTCGCTCCTACCTGGAGCATTGGGCATCGATTCATAGCGTGACCGTCGCCGAGGCAACTACTAAATTTCCGAAAGACGCAGGTATCGCACGCTACGGCGAACCTGAGGAAATTGCCGAGCTCATGGCGTTCCTGGTCTCGCCTGGTGCGCGCTGGATGACGGGTTCGACAGTCAGGATGGACGGGGGAGAGGTGAAGTCGATCTGAAAATGTTGAGGTGAGTAGCGTCCGCTCTGGAAACGGTGGTTACGGAGCGGGCGACTTCAATACGGACTTGAGCACTCCGGTGCCACGTGGGACGATCGCGCCAATGAACAGCCGACCCGCAGCAGCACAGCACCTGCGCGACCTTGCGCGGCTACGTCGTGTTCGCGACCGGATTGACAGGGAGTTCGCGCAGCCGTTGGACGTCGAGGCGCTTGCCCGCGGCGTGCACATGTCGGCGGGGCACCTCAGTCGTCAGTTCAAGCTTGCCTTCGGCGAGTCACCTTATTCGTATCTGATGACGCGGCGCATCGAGCGCGCGATGGCGATGTTGCGTCGTGGCGACCTCAGCGTTACCGAGGTCTGCTTTGCGGTCGGCTGCGCATCGCTGGGGACCTTCAGTACGCGTTTCGCCGAGCTGACCGGTGTGCCGCCCAGCGTCTATCGGCGCGACGCAGCGCAGGCGACCGGGGGCATGCCGTCTTGCGTGGCGAGACAGGTGACGCGACCGGTCAGGAATCGAGAAGCGTCGACCCCCGAGCCCGATCTAGCATGACGGCTCCTCCCACACCGAGCACGACGATCATGGATATCAACATTCACGCGAGCTTTCTTCCGCAAACCGATCCGGACGCCTCGCTGGCTTTCTATCGCGACGTTCTCGGCTTCGAGGTGCGCAAGGACGTCGGATACAACGGGCTGCGCTGGATCACGGTCGGTCCGCCTGATCAGCCCGGCACGTCCATTGTTCTGTACCCACCGGCCGCCAGCCCCGGCGTTACCGACGACGAGCGCCGCACCATCGCCGAAATGATGGCCAAGGGTACTTACGCCATCATGCTGCTGGCCACCAGGGACCTCGACGCCGCTTTCGAGCGGATACAGGCCAGCGGTGCCGAGGTCGTCGAGGAGCCGACTGAGCAGCCGTACGGGGTTCGCGATTGTGCCGTCCGCGATCCCGCGGGCAACCTGCTACGCGTGCAGGAGCGGCTTTGAGCCGTTGGGCGATCGCGGTTGAAAACGAGAAGGGCGGCTCGAAAGAAGGGCGCGAAGGTGAGGCTCCCTCCCGGCTGAGCGATGCGAGGGTCAAGGGGCTGGGCGACTAGCGCAGCGGCTCCGTCGCTGTGTCACCTTTGCACGGAACCGGCGCGCCATCCTTGCCGATAACTTGTGTGAAGCTCGAACCACTGTGGCTGATGACGATGCCACCTTCGCACTGCTGGCTCCCGTCCAGCCGGTAAGTCGCCTGCACGCGAAGGTCTTCCTGCTGCTGCCTGTTGGCGCGTATGACCTGCTCGGCCTGATACTGCCGAGCCTGCTCATCCCCTTGCTGGTAGGTGTTGGACAAGTCCTCACGCTGCTGCTTCAGGTTGGCCGCGAGCTGTGCCTCGTATTGTTGGGCATGAGCTTTGGCCTGCTGTGCATCCTGCATGGCGATGCGAGCGGAATCTCGTGTGATCTCGTCGGCCTGGCGCGCCGCGAGGTACCGGGAAAGTCCATTCCAGGCAAACACCGCGACGATCACGCCCGCCACGGCGGCACCGATCTTCCAGGACAACGGCATAGCCATTACATCCAACCCCCAGCAAGATTGTGGAAAATTCCGCACGATCCGTACGCCGACGCGACCTCGTCGCGAGCCGGTTGGCTGAGTCTAGCCGTGAAAAGGTGTCAGGGACGATTCCTGACATCTGGCCGGGGTCCATCAAAGCTGGGTACTGTCAAAGCCGGTCGAGACAGCCGAGTGCGGTATTGGCTGCGGGGGGCCACGGCCGGTTTGACTAGCACCTTTGGCGATCTATGACCTCAGACGCAGGCCACTGCTGCGGCATACATCGATGTGCGCAAAGAGCTGCGTGCGTCCACCGTGGAAAGTGACGCGGAGATCGCGTAGGCATCCGCCGGCGGGGACATCGAAGGTCATCGAAGTCGGGCCGCCCTGCAGCGGCTGGCCGAGGGTGACGTCATGGAAGGCATCGCCGTCGGCAGGCGCGATGGCGAGCGCGGTGACGCTGTCGAAGGTGGCGTTCACCAGGTCAAAGTGCCGGGTGGGCGTGAGCTCCGAGTTGGCGTAAGCGGCGCTGGCGGACGGAACGAGCAGGTTGCCGAGTGCGACAGCAAGCATGGCGAGGAAGGGGGTGGCGCGGATCGGATTCATGGTGTTGCTCCGGCTGGGATGAGGTACCGCCGGGAGCTCGCGCACACGGTCGGCACCGTGATATGGCCGGATGCTGCTGTCCGACGAAAGCGATTCGGGACGAATCGTCGTAGCGCGGTGGCGAATCGTAGCGACGTCGCGAATGGCTTTGCAGCGACGTGTACTGCGCCTACGATGGCCACTCCAACCCACGGGACACCTCGCGATGATGGTTCGCCTCGGTAATACGCAGATCGGTCTGTTCCGCTATCTCGGTCTGTGGGGCGGCGTGGTGCTGGTGTTTGCGCTGCAGGGGTTCATGCATGACGCGATGACCGGACATACCTGGTCGGCCTTCGATTACCTGCGCTGGTCGATCATCCAGTGGTACACGTGGGCGGCATTGGCGCCGTTGGTGTTCCGGCTGGCCGCCAAGTATCCGATCCAGTCGCCGGTGCGTGTGCGCGGGTTGGGGATGCAATTGCCGGCGAGCGTGTGCGTGACTCTGCTGGCCATTTTCATCGGCGCGTTTGTGTCGACAGCGTTCGAACCGGGTTCGTTCGGTGATCAGATCGGGCAATTTCTCGGCCAGCATTTCGCTACCGGCTTGCTGGCCTACTGGTCGCTGTTCGCGATTCAGCTAGCGATGCAGTTTCATGCTGAAAAGACACGCCGAGAGGTCGAGGCGAGCCAGCTGGCGACAGAGCTTGCGCAGTCACGCCTGCGTGCACTGAAGTCGCAGCTGCAGCCACATTTCCTGTTCAACACCTTGCACGCGATCGCAACGTTGCTGGACGAGGACACGCTGTCGGCTGAAGACATGCTGCTGCGCCTGAGCGAATTGCTGCGTGCGTTTCTCGAGGACTACGATGGCCAGGAAATCAGCTTGCGACGAGAGCTGGTGCTGCTTGATCTCTACCTCGGCATCCAGCGCATACGTTTCAAGGATCGCCTCACGACACAGATCTACGTCGCCCCGGACACGCTGGATTGCGCTGTGCCCAGCCTGATCCTGCAGCCGATCGTGGAGAACGCCATAACCCATGGGATCAGCAAGCGTATCGGTGTGGATTGCATAGAAATCGAAAGCCGCCGCGAGGGCGATACCCTGTGCATCGATGTGCGCAACCGCAACAGCACGCTGGAGGCTGGGCCGGCATCGGCATCGGGGCATGGTATCGGCTTGTCGAATACCGAGCTGCGCTTGCGCGAACTGTATGGCGGCGTTGCGCAGGTGCGTCTGGACATGATCTGGCCTGATGGGGTGATCTGTCGGATTCGTCTGCCGTTCCGCGAGATCGAGGAAGCGGAAGATGCGCCTGAGGTCGTGTCCGCGTGAGCATCGCCACGCTGATCGTGGACGACGAGCCGATTGCGCGACATGCCATCGTGCGCCTGCTGCGCGACGATCCCGACATCGAGCTGCTGGCCGAGTGCGGTGATGGCGCGTCCGCGGTCGAGGCGATACGCAGCCAGTCGCCGGACCTGGTCTTTCTCGACATCCAGATGCCTGCCCTCAACGGCATGGACGTAGTGGCGAAGATTGGCGCGGAGCGCATGCCGGCGACGGTGTTCGTCACCGCCTTTGAGCAATATGCGGTGCGCGCGTTCGAAGCGAACGCGGTGGACTACCTGGTGAAGCCATTCAGCCGGGAGCGTTTCGCCGACACGCTGCGACGAGTGAAGGCGCGGCTATCGAACGGCGAGGGTGAGGGAGTGGGCGGGGCGGCATCCGTGCGGATCCTGCAGGCACTCGACGCTTTGCGCCAGCGCGACGACTACATCCAGCGCATTCCCGTGCGCGTCGATGAGCACATCAGCTTCATCGACGTGGACGACATCGTGTGGATCAAGGCCAGCGGCAATACCGTGCAGATTCACCTGGCCAGCGGCATCCACGAAATGCGCGAGACCATGAGCGCGATCGCGGCGCGTCTGGATCCGCGGCATTTCGCGCGCGTCCACCGCTCGGCAATCATCAACGTGCGCCGGATCCAGGCCATCCATCCGTGGTTCAACGGCCACCACGTCGTCACCATGGATACGGGCCAGAAGCTGCGCATGAGCCGCTACCAGCACGAAACCTTTCTGCGTCTTGTTTCGGCACGTGGCGGGAAAGCGGCGGAATAGCAGGCGACAAGGGTTCCTTTATTCGGGATGGCCGGTGTGCGCCGCGCGCTGCTGGAAGCAGCGTCGGCTACCGCAGGACATGAGGCAAGTGCACTCTGACTCCGCTTTTGGCAAAGTAGTGGCAGTCCCCGATCTACTTGCTCGATCTACCTGCCGGAGTCCCCCATGTCCCTTGCCCTTCTCGCTGGCTTACCGGCGAGCACGCGCCGCACGCTTGCGCGTCTTGTCGTCGCCATATCGCTGGCCCTCGCCGCAAGTGCCGCATGCGCGCAGGAGGTGCGCAGCTCTCAGGCCCCGGCGCCGCAGGACACGCCGTATCCCGGCACGATCGCGATTCATGTCGATGCGGGCGACCCTTCGCAGGGCATCTTTCAGGTGCACGAGACGATTCCGGTCGAAGCGGGCGCATTGACGTTGCTGTACCCGCAATGGATTCCCGGCAACCATTCGCCGAGCGGTCCGATCGCCATGCTCGCGGGCGTCAAGCTCAGCGCCGGCGGCAAGCCGCTGGAGTGGACGCGTGACAAGTACGATGTATACGCGTTTCATCTCGACGTGCCGGCGGGTGTCTCCAGCATCGACGCGGATTTCCAGTATCTGTCGAGCCGCAGCGATGGTGACGGTTCGTACGAGATGACCGATAGCATGCTGGATCTGTCGTGGAGCGAGATGTCGCTGTATCCGGCCGGGCACTTTGCGCGGGCCATCACGTTCGCGCCGAGCATGACTTTGCCCAAGGGTTGGCAGTTCGGCACGGCGCTGGAGCGAGCCTCGCAGTCGGGTGACACCACCACGTTCAAGCCGGTGCCGTATAACACGCTGGTCGATTCACCGATTTATGCGGGTCGCTACTTCAAGCGCGTCGATCTCAATCCCGGCGGCAAGGCACCGGTGCACCTGGACATCGTCGCCGACGCGCCGAAGGATCTGGAGATGACGCCGCAGCAGCTGCAGGTGCATCGCGCGCTGGTGACGCAAGCGCTGGCGTTGTTCGGCTCGTATCACTACGACCACTACGATTTCCTGTTTTCGCTGTCGGACCAATTGAGCGGCAACGGGCTGGAGCACCATCAGTCCAGCGAGGACGGCCTGGATGCCGACTACTTCACGGGCTGGAGCGACGGCGCGCCTGATCGCGACCTGCTGGCTCACGAGTACACGCATTCGTGGAATGGCAAGTTCCGTCGTCCGGCGGACCTGTGGACGCCGAACTTCAACGTGCCGATGGGCGACTCGCTGCTGTGGGTGTACGAGGGGCAGACGCAGTACTGGGGCTTCGTGCTGACGGCGCGCGCCGGCATGTGGACGCCGCAGGAGTTCCGCGACGCGCTGGCCATGACCGCGGCCGACTACGACCGCAACCGCGCCGGCTTCGACTGGCGCACGTTGCAGGACACCACCAACGATCCGACCGTCGCCGAGCGCGCTGCGCTGCCGTATCGCAGCTGGCAGATGAGCGAGGAGTACTACAGCGCCGGGCAGATGCTATGGCTGGCAGTAGATGGGCGGATCCGCTCGCTGACACACGACAGCAAAACGTTGGATGATTTTGCGCGCGCGTTCTTCGGTGTCGACAACGGCAGCTTCGTAACCAAGACCTACACCTTCGACGACGTTGTGGCAGCGTTGAACGGCGTGGTGAAGGACGACTGGGCGACCTTCCTGCGCTCCCGCGTCGATGCGCACAAGCCACCGCTGGATGGCCTGGAGGGGACCGGTTGGAAGTTGGTCTACACCGATCAGGAAAGCGCGTACCAGAAGCAGTACGACAACCAGGCGGAATCGTCCCGCCATCTCTACAACTTCACGTGGTCGATCGGCCTGACCATGAACAAGAAGGGCGAGATCAATGACGTGCGCTGGAAGGGGCCGGCATTCAAGGCCGGCATCAGCACCGGTACGACGCTGGTCGCGGTAGACGGCCAAGCGTATACGAGCGACGTGTTGCAGGATGCGATCACTGCAGCCAAGGGCGGCAACCCACCGATCCAGCTGTTGCTGAAATATCAGGGCGGATACAAGACCGTGTCGCTGGATTACCACGATGGTCTGCAGTATCCGCATCTGGTGCGTATCGAGGGCACGCCGGATTATCTGAGCCAGATCATCGCCGCGCGCAAATAGGCCAGGCGGTTCGTACGGCCAGGTTGGTTGTGGAGAGGGCGCTTCTTCGAAGAAGCGCCCTCTGCGTTTTCACGGGAACGTTGGGCATCGCTTTGCTCACCCCAACCTACGCGATTCTCGGCGACGAGCACCGTCGGCATCGTGTTGCTGGCAGCGCTTTTTTGAAACAGAGTTCCCTTTCTGGATGTGTCTGACCCCCAGGCAAGTGCACTCTGGCCCGGGATTTGGCACAGTAGGGGGAGTCCTCGATCTATTCGTTCGACCTACCTGCCGGAGTCACCCATGTCCCTTGCCTCTCTCGCTGGCACACCCGCTGGCACGCACCGCACGTTTGCACGTCTTGTCGTCGCCATCACGCTGGCCCTCGCGGCAGGCGGCGTATGCGCGCAGGAGGTGCGAGCCGACCAGGTACCGCCGCCGCAGGACACGCCGTTTCCCGGCACCATTGCGATTCAGGTCGATGCCAGCGATACGTCACAGGGCATCTTTCGCGTGCACGAAACGATTCCGGTCACGGCAGGTCCGTTGACGCTGCTGTACCCGCAGTGGATTCCGGGTGCTCACTCGCCGGTCGGCCCGATCGCCATGCTCGCCGGCATTAAGCTCAGTGCCAACGGCAAGCCGTTGAAGTGGAAGCGCGACGAGTACAACGTATACGCGTTCCATCTCGACGTGCCCGCGGACGTCACCACCCTCGATGCGACATTCCAGTACCTGTCGAGCCGCACCGACAACGGCGGGTTCGAGATCACCGATCGCATGATGGACATGGAATGGAGCAACGTGGCGTTGTATCCGGCCGGCCATTTTTCGCGCGGCATCACCTTCGCGCCCAGCGTGACGCTGGCGCATGGCTGGCAGTTCGGTACCGCGCTGGAGACGGCCTCGCAGTCCGGTGACACCACGACGTTCAAGCCGGTGACATTCAACAACCTGGTCGATTCGCCGATCTACGCGGGCCAGTACTTCAAACGGGTCGATCTCAATCCGGGCGGCGACGCGCCGGTGCACCTGGACATTGTGGCGGACGCGCCCAAGTACCTGGAGATGACGCCCGAGCAGTTGACGGTGCATCGCGCGCTGGTGACGCAGGCGGTAAAGCTGTTCGGCTCGCACCACTACGACCACTACGACTTCCTGTTTTCGTTGTCGGATGAGTTGGGTGCCAACGGTACGGAGCATCACCAGTCCAGCGAAGACGGCATGGGCCCTGACTACTTCACCGCATGGAAGGAGGCCGCGCCCGGCCGTGACCTGCTGGCGCACGAGTACACGCATTCGTGGAATGGCAAGTTCCGTCGTCCGGCGGATCTGTGGACGCCCAACTTCAACGTGCCGATGGGCGATTCGTTGTTGTGGGTGTACGAAGGGCAGACGCAGTACTGGGGTTATGTGTTGACCGCGCGCGCCGGCATGTGGACAGCGCAGGACTTCCGCGATGCGCTGGCGATGACCGCCGCCAATTACGAGCGCAACCGAGAAGGTTTCCAGTGGCGCACGCTTGAAGACACCACCAACGATGCGACCGCCGCACGCCGGTCGAGCCTGCCGTACCGCAGCTGGCAGATGAGTGAGGACTACTACAGCGGCGGGCAGATGATGTGGCTTGAAGTGGATGCCAAGCTGCGCGCTCTGACGCATGGCAGCAAGTCGCTGGACGATTTCGCACACGCGTTCTTCGGCGTCGACAATGGCAGCTACGTGACCAAGACCTACACCTTTGAGGACGTGGTGGCGGACTTGAACGGCGTGGCCAAATACGACTGGGCGAGCTTCCTGCGCGCACGCGTCGATGCGCTCAATCCGCCGCTGCAAAACGGCCTCGCGGCTACGGGCTGGAAGCTGGTCTACACCGATCAGGAAAGCGCGTACGAGAAGCAGTACAACAGCCGACCGGAACCCTCCCGTCATCTATACAACTTCGCCTGGTCGATCGGTCTGACGATGACCGACAAGGGACAGGTCAACGATGTGCGCTGGGACGGCCCGGCGTTCAAGGCCGGTGTCAGCACCGGCGCCACCCTGGTCGCGGTGAACGGGCAGAACTATTCGAGTGATGTGCTGAAGGGCGCGATCACGGCGGCCAAGGGCGGCAACTCGCCGATCCAGCTGCTGCTGAAGTACCAGGGCGGATTCAAGACCGTGGCGGTGGATTACCACGATGGCCTGCAGTACCCGCATCTGGTGCGTATCAATGGCACGCCGGACTACCTGAGCCAGATTATTGCGGCGCGCAAATAGAGCCATCTGCCCTCAGTGCGAAAGGGCGCGCTTCGAAGAGCGCGCCCTTTTTGCTGCTAGAGACCGTTCGCCCTGAGCGTAGG
>JBAPPP010000428.1:0-15257 GCA_049280175.1 Rhodanobacter sp. | reverse complement strand
A
The DNA here is from genome assembly GCA_049280175.1 of Rhodanobacter sp. GTDB lineage: Bacteria > Pseudomonadota > Gammaproteobacteria > Xanthomonadales > Rhodanobacteraceae > Rhodanobacter. The sequence continues at coordinate 15,256 of JBAPPP010000428.1, read as the reverse complement.
AAAAAAACCGGGCAGTTCTGCCCGGTTTTTTTTGGAACGATGTCGCGACGTTACTGCAGCAGCGCGTTGGCTGCCTCGAGATCCTTGTACTCGACCGTGCCCACCGAAAACTTCAGATTCAGCTTGTCCAGAACCCACTGGTGACGCGCCTGCGAATAGGTGTTCTCCGCCGAGCTCAGGGTCTGGATGGCGTTCAACACATCGATGATGGTCTCGGTGCCTACGTTGAATCCGGCACGGGTCGCATCAAGCGCCTTCTGGCCTGAATCCACCGCAGCCTTGCCGGACTGAACCTCTTCGATGTCGGCCAGCACGGAGCGATAGAAATTGAGCGTGGTGCGTGTCACCAGGCGGCGCTGGGATTCCAGTGCGTCCTGCGCGGCATCGCGTTGATCGATCGACTGGCGCACGCGCGATTGCGTGGCGCCGCCGGAAAAGATCGGTACCGTGAGCGTCACGCCGATCGTGTTGCCCCAGCGGCCATTGCCGGGAAGTCCGCCCGAACCCACGTTCTCGAACCAGCTGGTGGTTTCGCCGCGTACCGCCGTGGCATTGATGGTGGGCAGATGACCCGCACGCGCAACCATGATGTCGTGCTGGGCGGCCTCGAGGGTGTACTGCTGCGAGAGCACGCTGGGGCTGTACTTCATCGCATCCTGCACCCACGCATCCGGATCGTTGGGCGACGGTGGATCCAGCGGCAGATCCTCGCGCAGTTTCTTCAGATCGCCGGCCGGCTTGCCGGTGATCTGGGTCAGTGCTTCACGCGCGTCGCTGAGGGTGTTTTGCGCGGTAATGGTCTGCGCCTTGGCGGCCTCGAAGGCAGCCTTGGCCTGATAGGAGCCGGTGATCGCCGCGATACCCGCTTTGTACTGCGCGTCGGCCTGGTCGTACTGCTTCTTGAAGGCGTCTTCACTGGCCTTGGCGAACGTCAGCGCATCTTCGTCGGTCAGGATGGTGAAATAAGCATCCGCGACGCGGACATACAGATCCTGTTCCGCGGACTGGTAAGTCTGGTCACCGGCCTGTGCGGTCGAATGTGCGGCCTGGAGTCCGGCGATCTTGCTCCAGTCGAAAATGACCTGGTCGAGTTGGCCATTCAACGTACGTTGGCGCTCATGGCCAACGCCGAGGGTTCCATTGCCAACGTTCTCGGCCGCCGACCCTCCGCTGACCTGGTTGATGCCGTAGCTGCCGTTTATCTGCGGCAACAGCAGAGCACGAGCCTGCGGAACGCCTTCGCGCGTCGCAAGGTTTTGCGCATCGGCCTGCGCCAGCACCGGATCGTTGGCCCGTGCCTGCTTGTAGGCGTCGAGCAGATCCTCGCCATGGCTGGGCAGCGAAATGGTGGCCAGGGCCACGGCCAGGGTGAGCAACTTCAAACGCATGGAGTGCCTCGTGGGGATCAAGTCAGAAGACGAAACGCTGTGGCGGTTCGGCGTGGGTCAGATAAGGCAGATCGGTTTCGAACAGAGTTTCTTCGCGGTAACGACCTGCGCCCTCATGGGTCAGCAGGGTCGCTTGCTGCACCGGTGATTGGCCGCGCACGATCAGCGCACGTGCGCCGGACTTGAGCCAGGTCAGCCAGCTTGAAGGAATCTCGGACACTGCGCCCGTCACAACCAGCGCGTCGAACTGCTCGTTCGGCTGCCAGCCCCTGACGGCTTCGCCGGTGACCAGGGTCACGTTGGCAACACCGGTCGCGCCCAGGCGCTGCGCCGCGGCGGACGTGAAGTCGGCATGGATGTCCACGCTGGTGACATGCGCCGATAGTCCGGCAAGGCAAGCCGTGAGAAAGCCCGAACCGGTGCCGATTTCCAGCACCCGGTCAGTCGGCAGCAGCTCCAGTGCCTGCAGTACTCGGCCTTCGACGACCGGCTTCATCATCACTTCACCATGGCCCAGCGGCAGGCACAGGTCGGCAAATGCCAGCTGGCGGTGGGCGGCAGCGACGAAGTCCTCGCGGCGCACACGACTGATGATATCCAGCACGCGACCGTCCAGTACCTCCCACGGACGCACCTGGTTTTCCACCATGTTCAGTCGCGCCTGGTCGAAGTTCATTGCCATCTTGCTCATGTCCCGTGCGGATCGAAAAGGTCAAAAAGGATAAGTGCTTAACCCCGCTCCCACAACGACTACCTTCGACAATGACTAGCGTGCCGGTTGTGCGACAGGCCACGAAGTGCCGGAAGTCATCGCAAGAAGTTGACGTACGTCATCCGGCACGGCGAATACGCGCAACTGAATGGCTTTGTCGCGCGGTTGGCGTCATCTTGGAAAATAATTGAACCGTCGCGTATAATAAACCTCAGAATTTGATTTGTGAAGGTGCCGCATGACTTCCAGCGTGCAATGCCGACCGCAGGGACCCGGTCGTCCAAAAGACATGGAGAAACGCGCGGCGATTCTGGCCGCGGCCAAGGCGTTGTTTATCCGCAATGCCTTCGCTGGTACGAGCATGGATGCCATCGCGGCCGACGCCGGGGTGTCCAAACTCACTGTGTACAGTCATTTTGGTGACAAGGACAATCTGTTCCGTGAAGTGATTCGCTCGCGCATCCAGGATCTGCTGCCGGAAGACATTTACTTTTACGACCCCCATGTCGATATCGGCGTGACCTTGCAGAACATTGCGCAGGCTCATATGCGCATCGACTGCGAGGCGGAAAACGTCGGTACGTTCCGCGCGATCCTCAGCGATTGCCGCCAGGGCAACCCCCGCTACGGCAAACTGCTGTGGGAAGAGGGCCCGGCGCGTACTCACGGTCTTATGGAACGATTGTTGCAGCAGGCGGTTGACCACGGCGTGCTGGATATCCCCGTCGTCAAGACCGCCAGCGTGCAGTTTTTCTCGTTGATCAAGGGTGACATGCTGCTGCGCCGACTGTTTGCCTGCGACGAATGTCCCGTCGCCGCGGCAGCGGAAATCGAGGTAATGGCGCGCGCGGGCGTGACCACGTTCCTGCGCGCTTACCTGCCACGCTGAACGACCGAACCCACTGGCCGGTACTCGCCAGTGGGGCTGCTTCGTGTTTGAATAGCAGCTGTTTTGAAGCGGGGGTGCCGGCAACCGTCGGCTGAGAGAGTCCCTTCGAACCTGATCCGGTTAGCACCGGTGTAGGGAGCTTCGCCGCACGGGCCGTAGGTCTTCGTGCGTCCGGTGCCGTCGCTTCGTCTGTGCTGCGAATCCCTCGCAAGCATCCGGACATCTCCGTTTGGAGTGGCCGGAGTGAGGGTCGTTCGCAAGAGCCCGCACACCCCATGTGTGGACTTTCCCATCCAACAGGACGAATGCCGATGAATGCCCAGCCCTCCGATCTCGTGCGCAGCGCGCAAGAACTTTCCGATGCCGTCATCCGGCCGATTCCCGGTTCGCACAAGATCCATGTGCAGGGCAGCCGCGCCGATCTGCGCGTACCGCTGCGCGAGATCATCCAGGCGCAGACACCGGGTTTGTTCGGTGGCGAAGAGAACCCGCCGATCGCGGTGTACGACACCTCCGGCCCTTACACCGATCCGGACTACCGGGTCGACCTGGTCGCGGGGCTGCCTGCGATGCGCGCGCCATGGATTGCCGACCGTGGCGATACCGAAGCGTTGCCAGGGCTGAGCTCTGAATTCAGCCGTCGCCACGCCGAAGCGCCGGAGCTGGCCGCGCTGCGTTTTCCGTCTCGGCGGACGCCGCGTCGCGCCAAGGCCGGCGCCAACGTCAGCCAGATGCATTACGCACGCCGCGGCATCATCACGCCGGAGATGGAATACATCGCGATCCGCGAGAACCAGAAGATCGAGGCGTTGGCCGGCAGCGCGCTGCTCAACCAGCATCCGGGCGAATCGTTTGGCGCGTCGTTGCCGAAAAAGATCACGGCCGAATTCGTGCGCGACGAAGTGGCACGCGGCCGCGCGATCATCCCGAACAACATCAACCACCCCGAATCCGAGCCGATGATCATCGGCCGCAACTTCCTCACCAAGATCAACGCGAATATCGGCAACTCGGCCGTGTCGTCGGGGATCGCCGAGGAAGTGGAGAAGCTCGTCTGGTCGATTCGCTGGGGCGGCGACACGGTGATGGATCTTTCCACCGGCAAGCACATCCATGAGACGCGCGAGTGGATCATCCGTAACTCGCCGGTTCCCATTGGCACTGTGCCGATCTACCAGGCATTGGAGAAGGTGGGTGGCGTCGCCGAGGACCTCACCTGGGAGATCTTCCGCGACACCCTGATCGAGCAGGCCGAGCAGGGCGTGGACTATTTCACCATCCACGCCGGCGTGCTGCTGCGCTTCGTGCCGCTGACCGCCAAGCGCGTCACCGGCATCGTCTCGCGCGGTGGCTCGATCATGGCGAAGTGGTGCCTGGCCCACCATCGGGAAAACTTCCTCTACACGCACTTCGAGGACATCTGCGAAATCATGAAGGCGTATGACGTCGCCTTCAGCCTCGGCGATGGCCTGCGTCCGGGTTGCATCGCCGACGCGAACGATGCGGCGCAGTTTGGCGAGCTCGATACCCTGGGCGAGTTGACCCAGATCGCCTGGAAGCACGACGTGCAGGTGATGATCGAAGGCCCCGGCCATGTGCCGATGCACCTGATCAAGGAAAACATGGATCGCCAGCTGGAGAAGTGTGGCGAAGCGCCGTTCTACACACTCGGGCCGCTGACCACCGACATCGCGCCGGGCTACGATCACATCACCAGCGCGATCGGCGCGGCGATGATCGGTTGGTTTGGCACCGCGATGCTCTGCTACGTGACGCCGAAGGAGCACCTCGGCCTGCCGAACAAACAGGACGTACGCGATGGCATCATTGCCTACAAGATTGCCGCTCACGCGGCGGATCTGGCCAAAGGTCATCCGGGTGCGCAGGTGCGTGATAACGCGTTGTCCAAGGCGCGCTTCGAGTTCCGCTGGGACGACCAGTTCAACCTCGGCCTCGATCCGGAAAAGGCCAAGGAATTCCACGACGAAACGCTGCCGAAGGATGCCCACAAGAGCGCCCACTTCTGTTCCATGTGCGGACCGAAATTTTGCTCGATGAAGATCACCCAAGACGTGCGAGACTACGCCGCCGAGCACGGTATGGAAGCGTTCGAGGCGATCGACGAGGGGATGGCCGAAAAGGCTGCCGAATTCCGCGCCACCGGCGCTCAACTCTATCGACCCGAGTAAAGGCCGATCTGTGAAACTACCCGTTCCCTTCATAAAGTTGCCGCTGCAATTCGATGCCGAGGTGCTCGCACGGGAAATCTCGGCCTTCGGCGCGTCGCATTGGCGCGAGCACCCGCAGAAATATCCCGGCAATCTCTGGTTGCCACTGATCGCGGTCGATGGCGATCCCGATAACGACGGGTTTGCCGGTCCCATGCGCCCCACGCCGTATCTGCTGCAGTGTCCGTATCTCATGCAGGTACTGTCGCGACTGGGCGCCGTATGGGGACGCACCCGGCTGATGATGCTCACCGAGCAGGCCGAGGTCGGTCTGCATTTCGACATCAACTACTACTGGCGCGCGCGCATGCGCGTGCACGTGCCCATCGTGACCCAGCCGTCAGTGCGCTTCATCTGCGGCGATGGTGAAGTCAATATGGCGCCCGGCGAATGCTGGATTTTCGATACCTGGCGCAGGCACCGGGTGATCAATGCCTCCAACGTCGAGCGAATTCATCTGGTCGCGGATACCGTGGGCAGCGACGATTTCAGCGAGCTGGCCCGCCGTGGTCAGATGCCAGGCCATCACATGCCCGAGGGGTGGCGTGCGGAGGTCGTCGCGCCGACGGACGAATTGCAACCGAAGTTGCGCTACGAATCGGTCAACCTGCCGGTCGTCATGACGCCTTGGGAGCTGCGCGAGCACATCACTTTCCTTTTCAGCGAGACGCAACCGCACCCGCACCTCGAAGCGGCGCAGCAGGTTACGGCGCGATTTCTTGGCGCCTGGCAGGCACTGTGGTCGGAATTTGGTACCGATCAGGCGGGCTGGCCGGCCTATCGAAATGCGTTGAACGCGTATGAACAATGGCTGGAGAGTTCGGCGGCATCGCTGTCATTGATCAATGACTCACCGCTGTTGAGTTCGCTGCGACTGATGGTGTTTGCTGTGGCGCTTCGCGACAGCTACAGCGTTCCCGATGTCGGTGAGCAACGCCAGGCTGCGATACCTGTGGCTCCAGGGCCTCGTGCCGGCGAAAGCGAGCGCGACCCGTTGTTCGACCGCCCGGTGTTCATCATCTCGGCACCTCGTTCGGGCTCAACCATGTTGTTTGAGCTCCTGGCGAAGGCACCGGGCCTGTTCACCATTGGCGACGAAAGTCATGCGCTGATCGAAGGCTTGCAGGGTCTGCATCCCCGCGATCACGACTATGAGTCCAACCGACTCGATGCGGCGATAGCGACGCCCGCGTTAGCCGAAGAACTGCGCCGTCGTTTCCTTGCCGAAATGCGCGACAGAAATGGCAGAACATCGGAACAACGGCCCATTCGCCTGCTGGAGAAGACACCCAAGAATGCGCTGCGCGTGCCGTTCTTGGCGAAGATCTTCCCGGAAGCGCATTTCGTCTATCTGTACCGTGATCCGCGCCAGACGCTGAGCAGCATGATCGAGGCGTGGGAATCGGCGCGGTTCCGTACATACCGGAAACTGCCCGGCTGGAAGGGATTGCCGTGGTCACTGTTGCTGGTGCCGGGTTGGCGCGCCCTGGACGGCAGGCCTCTGCACAAGCTCGTATCGGCGCAGTGGGAAACCACGACGCGCATCCTGCTCGACGATCTTGAGGCACTGCCGCCAGGTCGTTGCCATGCCACCAGTTACGATGCGCTGCTTGCCGATCCCGCGGCGGAGGTGGCGCGACTATGCGCAGAGCTCGACCTCGCGTGGGATCGTCCGCTCGAGGCACTCCCGCTTTCGCGTTATACCGTGACCGAGCCGGCGTCCGACAAGTGGCGTCGGCATGCGGCTCTCATCGAGGAGGTTTTGCCGGGACTGCAGACCACGATCACCCGCGCCGAGCGATTCACCGCACGCTGAGCGATAGCGTTTCAGGAACATCCTTTGCCGAGGTACATCGCAAGGGATGCTCTGAATCGATTGAGCGTGTCGAATCCCGAGGGTTGCCGACTTAAGCCAGGTGAAGCGTTCTTCACCTGGCTTTTTCATGCGCATTCCTACGCTGTGGAGGTTTCGTTGGTAGCGGCGTGCATCCATGCCGCTACCTATTCCCACGTCCACAGGAGCAAGCCATGGCCAAGACCAAGCCGTTCGTCAGCGACATCGAGAACATCCGCAAGCGCGCGCGCAAGGATATCGAGAAGGGTGCGATGACGGCGGGTTACGCCGCTGACCGGCCCACTGTCATCAAGCTGCTCAACCATGCGCTGGCTACCGAACTGGTTTGCGTGTTGCGCTACAAGTATCACTACTACATGGCGTCAGGCATCAATTCGCAAAGCGTCAAATCCGAATTCCTTGAGCATGCAAACGAGGAACAGGGTCACGCGGACCTGATCGCTGAGCGCATCACCCAGCTCGACGGCAAGCCGAACCTGTCGCCGGAAGGCATGCTCAGCCGCAGTCATGCCGACTATGTCGAAGGCGTCGATCTGGTCGACATGATCAAGGAAGATCTGGTCGCCGAACGCATCGCGATCGACAGCTACCGCGAAATCATCGACTACATCGGCACCGACGATTCAACCACGCGCCGCATGCTCGAAGGCATCCTGGCGATGGAGGAGGAGCACGCCGAAGACATGAATACGCTGCTGGAACAGCTGGGCAAGAAAGGGGAGCCGGCGAAAGCGGCACCCGGCAAGAAGTCCGCTTCCGGCAAGCGCGGCTGATCGCAGATCATTATTTGCGCAGACGGAGCAGTGCGCTGCTCCGTCTGCGACACGCGTACTGCGCGATCGGATGGCAGGCTCGTACTACCAGCCCGCCAACACCAGTTTGCCGATGCTGGTACCCGACTCCAGCCGGCGATGTGCCTCGCGCAGGTTCGTCGCCGAGATCGGCGCCAGCGTTTCGGTATGCGTACTGCGCAATTCGCCGGCATCGATAAGCGCGGCAACACGCTCGAGGATACGGCCCTGTTCGGCCTGGTCGACTGTCTTGAAGCGCGACCGGGCAAACATCATTTCCCAGTGGATGCCGATGCATTTGCCCTTGTACGGGTCACCAATATTCAGTGCACCAACGGGCTCGACGACCAGTCCAACGTGGCCCTGCGGCGCCAGTATCTGGCCAATCGTGTCCCAATAGCGCTCGGTGTCGGCGAGGTTGAGCACAGCATCGACCTGCTCGAAACCCAGCGCCGCCAGTTGTGCCGGCAGCGGCTGGCGGTGGTCGATCACGTGTTGAGCGCCCATCGTGCGGCACCACGCGATGGTTTCCGGGCGTGAGGCGGTAGCGATCACCGTGAAGCCGGCACGTCGCGCCAACTGAATCGCGATCGAGCCGACCCCGCCGGCACCGCCGATGATTAGCAACGACTTGCCCTCGCCACCGTGCTCGCTATCGAACGGCATGCGCTGGAACAATAGTTCCCACGCGGTGATCGTGGTCAACGGCAGCGCAGCCGCCGCGGCCAAATCCAGCGATTGCGGCGCATGGCCGACCAGGCGCGCGTCGACCAGTTGGTACTCGGCATTGCTGCCGGGCCGGGTAACGTCGCCGGCGTAGTACACGCGATCGCCGGGCTTGAAGCCGATGACCGCTGCGCCGATCGCTTCTACGGTCCCGGCCGCGTCGTAGCCGAGTACTCTCGGCTGCGCCTCGACCTGCGGTTTTGGCGAGCGCAGCTTGGTATCGACCGGGTTCACCGAGACTGCTTCGACACGTACCAGCAAGTCATGCTCGCCGGCAACAGGCTTGGGTAGCTCGACATCGACCAGGGCATTCGGATCGTCGATGGGCAGGTAATGGGTGAGGGCAACAGCTTTCATGGGGAACTCCAAAGGCAGGCGTAACGGAATGATTCAGACGGCCGGCGGATTACGCTCGGTGAACTGTCCATTCCAATACGGGTAGTAGGGGTAAGGCGGCGTGACAGCACTGGCGACATCAAGCTTTGCGACCTGTTCGGGGCTCAGGTTCCAGCCGATCGCATCAAGGTTCTGGCGCAGCTGCTGCTCGTTGCGTGCGCCGATCAGCACCGTCGATACCGTGGGGCGTTGTAGCAGCCAGTTTAATGCGATCTGCGGGACGCTCTTGCCGGTTTCCGTGGCGATCGCATCCATCGCGTCGACGACGCGATACAGCCGCTCCTCGTCCACCGGCGGCGCGAAGCTTTCGGTGTCATGCAGACGGCTACCCGCGGGCAGCGGTTGGCCGCGGCGGATCTTGCCGGTGAGGCGCCCCCAGCCGAGCGGACTCCACACCACCGCACCGACACCCTGATCGAGACCGAGCGGCATCAGCTCCCACTCGTAGTCGCGGCCGATCAGCGAGTAATAGGTCTGGTTCGCCACGAAACGCGAGTAACCCTGACGATCCGCCGCCGCCTGCGATTTCATCAGCTGCCAACCGGAGAAATTCGAGGCACCGAGATAGCGCACCTTGCCGGCACGCACGAGATCGTCGAGCGTCGACATCACACTCTCCACCGGCGTCATCGCGTCGAAGTGGTGCAGTTGCAACAGGTCGATATAGTCGGTGCCCAGGCGCTTGAGTGCACGTTCCACGCCGCTAACGAGATGATGACGAGACGCACCGACGTCGTTCGGGCCATCACCGGCACGCAGTGTGATCTTGGTGGAGATGATCGCCTGCTCACGACGGCCCTTCAGCGCCTCGCCGAGAATCGACTCCGACGCGCCATCCGAATAGACGTCCGCCGTGTCGTAGAGGTTGACGCCGGCGTCGAGACAGATGTCGATCAGCCGCTTCGCTTCCGCGATATCGGTGTTGCCCCATGCGCTGAACAACGGTCCTTTGCCACCGAACGTGCCGGCACCGAAACCGAGTGCAGGAACCTTGAAACCGGAATTGCCGAGATAGCGATAGTCCATGGGAAAGCTCCGTTGCGTTGCGTAAGTGGTGGATTGGCGATGCGTCTCACGTCTGCGCGCAGGCGACAGCCAGCACGGTGGGGCGGCCGCGCTCAAGACGCAGGCTCCACAGCGCGGCGGCGAGGCCGGTGAGGGTCACCAGCGCCGCGATCCAGGTCACCGAGCCGAGGCCGGGGCCGCGCTCGATCACTACGCCGCCAAGCCATGCACCTAAAGCGTTGCCAAGGTTGAAGGCGCCAATGTTGAGGCTCGATGCCAGGCTCTGTGCGCCCTCGGCTTTTTGCAGAACCCACAGCTGCAGTGGCGGCACCGTGGCGAACGCGGCTACGCCGAACAAGCCGACGAAAATCACGATGAGGGTCCTGTCGTGCAGGGCGAACGTCATCGCACCCAGCACGACCGCCAGTGTCGTCAGCGTCGCCAACAGGGCGGGCATCAAGCGACGGTCGGCGAGGCGGCCGCCAAGCAGGTTGCCGGCGATCAGGCCCACGCCAAACACCAGCAGGATCGGTGACACGGCAGTGTCGGGGAAGCCGGTGACCCGAGTCAGAATCGGCTGGATGTAGGTGAACACGGTGAATACACCGGCGAACCCCAGCACCGTCATCAGCAGGCCGAGCAGCACCGGCGGACGGGCGATGGCTTTCAGCTCGGCGCCCACGTCGATCGGCGTCGTGTTGCCGTTCGCCTTGGGTACCAGGGTGGCGATGACTACGGTTGCGATCACGCCGATAGCGGCTACCGCCCAGAACGTGGCGCGCCAGCCGAAGTGCAGGCCCAGCCACGCGCCTGCCGGCACGCCAAGCAGGGTCGCGACGGTGAGGCCGGTGAACATCACGGAGATCGCCGAGGCTTTGCGATCCTCCGCGACCAGTCCGGTGGCCACCACCGCGCCGACGCCGAAGAAAGTGCCGTGAGCCAGCGAGGTGATCACCCGCGCAATCATCAGCACGTCATAGTTCGGCGCCAGCGCGCAGGCGACGTTGCCGATCGTGAAAATCACCATCAGCGCCACCAGGACCGCCTTGCGCGGCATCCGGCTGGTCAGCACGGTGAGTAGCGGCGCGCCCACGAACACACCGAGCGCATAGCCGGAAATCAGCAATCCAGCCGCGGCTATGCTGACGTGCAGATCAGTCGCGACTTGCAGCAGCAGGCCCATGATCACGAATTCGGTGGTGCCGATGCCGAACGCGCCGGCGGTCAGCGCGTACAGCGCCAGTGGCGTGCGTGATCGGCTGACGGGGGCAATGGCCATGGCGACGAACCGTTGAAGAAAGAGTGCGCCAGCTTAGGCGCTTGCCTTTTCTTCAAAAACCACCAAGATGGCTAATCATATTCAACGAATGGTTGATAATTATGGATCGCGTCGGCGACCTCAGCCTGTTCCTGCGCGTGCTGGATCTGGGTTCGATCAGCGCTGCCGCCCGCAGTCTCGATCTCTCGGTAGCGGTCGCCAGCCAGCGGTTGAAGCGGCTGGAACGGGATCTCGGCGTGCGCCTGCTGCACCGGACCACACGCCAGCTGCATGCGACTCCGGAGGGCGTCGCGCTGGCCGCACAGGGCCGCTCCCTGGTGGAGGATCTGGAGGCGCTGACCAGCGGCTTGCGCCAGGCGGGCACCGAGGTCGCGGGTACGTTGCGAGTCACCATGTCCGCGTCGTTCGGTCGTCAGTACATCTCGCCCTTGCTGCCGGAGTTCCTCGCGCTGCATCCGCGCGTGAAGCTGAGCGTGAACCTCAATGACCAGATGCTCGATCTGGTCGCCTCGGGTTTTGATCTGGCGATACGGATCGGTGCACTCGACGATTCTGGACTGGTGGCGCGCAAGCTCACCACCAATCGCCGTGTGCTGTGTGCCTCGCCGGCCTATCTGGAACAGCACGGACATCCACGCACCCCCGCTGACCTGGCGGCGCATGAGTGCCTGCTGTTGGTCGGTAGCCAGGGCCGGCAGGATGTGTGGCGCTTCACCGATCAGGCAGGCCGCGAAATGTCGCAACGAGTGCATGGCCGCTTCGAGAGCAACTTTGGCGAATTGCTGCGTGATGCAGTCGTAGCCGGACTTGGCATCGCACTGCATTCGACCTGGCATGTTTTCGAAGAGCTGCGTAGCGGGCGCTTGCAGGAGGTACTGCCGGACTATTCGATGACCGAGACCGGCATTCATGCAGTGATGCCGCAACGCCGGTTGGTGCCGCCACGAGTGCGCGCGTTCGTCGATTTTCTTGCCGAGCGACTGGGCGATCATCCACCTTGGGAGAGGTGACTCGCGCGCTTAAGGTGACGCATGATCATCGACCACCCCGGGTTGCTCAAAGCGCAACCGAGCTGTGGTCGCCTCAGTCGACGATGGCGCAAAAAAAAGCGCGCCGTTTCGATGAAACGCCGCGCCTTGGGATCAAACCAGGGTCAATGCTTTGCTTGCTCGTAGCGCTGGATACCGGCCACGATCTCGGCCTTGGCCTCGTCGGCGCCGACCCAGCCTTCGATCTTCACCCACTTGCCCTTCTCCAGATCCTTGTAGTGCTCGAAGAAGTGGCCGATCCGCTCGAGCCAATGCGGCGAGACGCCCTTGATGTCGTTGATGTGCGAGTAGCCGGGGAAGATCTTCGGCGCGGGCACCACGAGCAGCTTCTCGTCGCTGCCCGCTTCGTCGGTCATCTTCAGCATGCCGACCGGCAGGCAGCGGATCACGGATCCGGGAATCAGCGGCAGCGGCAGGATCACCAGTGCGTCCAACGGATCGCCATCGCCGCCCAGCGTGCCCGGCACGTAGCCGTAGTTGCACGGGTAACGCATTGGCGTGGACAGGATGCGGTCGACGAAGATCGCGCCGCTTTCCTTTTCCACTTCGTACTTGACCGGCTCGGCATCCTTGGGGATTTCGATGACGACGTTGATTTCGTTCGGCACGTCGCGGCCGGCGGAGACAAGATGCAGACCCATGGGATGTCCTTGCGCAGATTGGGTAGTGGGTCTGCAAGGATACGCGAAACGCTGCTGCGTCGCAGCAATGGCGGCGGACAAATAAGCCGGCCTATGCCCGCCGCTGAGTCTTGAAGGGCCGCTCGCGCAGCCATTTGGTGGCGATCCACTTCTCACCGCCGGTCACCGGCAGGCCGGCATGCAGCGAGGTCCGGTCACCGCCCTCGTAGGCGAAATAGACGGCCGAACCTCGCCGCGCAGTAACCGTCAGGCCAATCACGGGAAACGCGGTACCGCCACCTTGCTCGGGGGTGTTCAGATACATCACCACGCTGGCGATGCGTTGGCCGCCCCACTTGGTCATCGGGCCGAAGCTGGGCAGTTCGGGATCGAACCAGTCGTAGTGTGGCTCGTATTCCTGGCCTGGCATGTAATGCAGGATCTGCAAACCTTCGCCGTGATCGACGGGAATCTCCAGTAGCCGGCTGAGGCGTTGCTCAATCACGCCGATCAACGGCAGTTCGTTGATGGCAAAGAACGTGCCTTCGCTGGTGCGTCGCTGATCCACCTGGTACCTGCCATCGGTGTCGACAGTAAGCGTCCGCTGCAGGCGCGGCCGCGCCAGTTCGATCAGATCGCCGCACTCCTGCTCCGAGAGGACGCTATCCAGTACCCGCAGCGTCGGAGCGTCCACGCTGAGCGAGACGCCGATAGCGCGCCCATCGACCATGACCTCGGGCGCTTCGGGGTGTTTCGTGCGCATGCCCTGCGGCACTTTGGCGGCCGTATGGTGGGTAGTTGCATTCAACGCGGCCAGCGGCAGCTTCAGCACTTCGGCGACGATGCTGCGGCTCTGCCGCGGGTTGTAGCCGTTCTCGTCCATCAGGCGCAGGACGTCGGGAACGCCGTGCCCGGCACGCGTCGTGGCAAGAATCCATTCGCGCAATTCGGGGCGGATCGGGGTGCTTGTGTTCATGGCGCTGGGACTTGATCGATATGGCGGAAAGTTTACTTCATGCGTCACTGGCGGCATGCGCCGTGAACAGCTTCGCTGCACATTTGCGGATGTCACAGGAAGACAGTGACTACCGCTTATTGGGGCCTCGCACACCCCAGCTCGTCATTCCTGCAAAGGCAGAAGCGCTTTTCAACAGCGAAGCTGGTCAACCCAGCGCCCTTGCTCGTCAGGAACTTGAAGGCGCTGGGTCCCTGCCTTCGCAGGGATGACGAGCGGGGTAAACGGGTTTCCCCAGATCCCCTGTTACTTCAGCTGATCCCACAGAAAATCGTAGGCCAGCGCGTGCATCAGTGCCGCTTGCTTGTTGTCCGCACCGGCACCGTGGCCACCTTCGAGGTTCTCGTAAAACCACACGTTCGCGTAGCCCATTGCCTGCATTTTCGCGGCCATCTTGCGGGCTTGCACCGGGCCGACACGATCGTCGCTGGTGGTGGTGTAGAACAGCACTGGCGGGTAGTGCGCGTCCTTTTGCACGTTCTGATACGGCGAGAACGTCTTGATGAAGTTCCAGTCCGAAGTATCCGGGTTGCCGTATTCGGCCATCCACGATGCACCGGCCGACAAATGTGTGTAGCGCTTCATGTCGAGCAGCGGTACCTCGCATGCGATCGCACCGAACAGCTGCGGATAAATCGTCAGCATGTTGCCCATCAGCAGGCCGCCATTGCTGCCGCCCTCGGCGCCGAGATGCTTCGCGGAAGTGACGCCGCGCTTCACCAGATCCTCGGCGACCGCGGCGAAATCTTCATACGCACGCGGGCGATTCGCTTTCAGCGCAGCCTGATGCCAGGCCGGCCCGTATTCACCGCCGCCACGGATATTCGCGACGACGTACACGCCGCCGCGATTCAGCCATGCGCGGCCGATGCTGCCGCTGTAGTGCGGCTGCAGCGAGACTTCGAAACCACCGTAGCCGTATAGCAGGGCGCGGTTGGAGCCATCCAGCTTGATGCCTTTCGGCGCGATTTCGAAGTACGGCACGCGGGTGCCGTCTTTCGAACTGACAAAGTGCTGGCTGACCTCGAACTTCGAGGCGTCGAAAAATGCCGGGTCATGCTTGATCGTCTCGGCCGCGACGCTGGCCAGCACGCCGCGTTGCAGCGACGACGGGGTGAGAAAGCCGGTGACGCCGAGCCAGTATTCGTCGCTGTGGTCGGGATCCGTGTCGACCACGCTGATCGTGCTCATCGCTGGCGCGTTCGGCATGGCCTCGCGCTTCCAGTCGCCGCTGGCCGCAACCTGTTCTGGCGGCGTCAGCACTTCCAGCCGGCTCTTGACGTCGTCCAGCACATCCAGGATC
>JBAPPP010000427.1:0-1944 GCA_049280175.1 Rhodanobacter sp. | reverse complement strand
GTGGTGGCGGTGGTGACGCGCTGGTATGGCGGCATCAAGCTGGGTGCCGGCGGACTGGTACGTGCCTATGGTGGCACCGCCGCCGAATGCCTGCGTCGTGCGGAACGCCTGCCGATCGTGGCAATGGCCCGCCTCGCCGTGCACTGCGAATTTGCCGTGCTGGCCTTGCTCAAGGCACGGCTCAAGGACTGGCAGGCTGAAGTGGAAAGCGAGGCCTTCGTCGCCGATGGCGTGCAACTGCAGTTACGTTTGCCGGAAACCCGAGTGGTCGAGGCGCAGGCACGCATCGTCGACCTCAGCCGTGGGCGCAGCCAGGCAAAACGCCTGGATTGATCTGCGCGAACGGGTTCCATGGATTGAATCGCCAGCCATGTGCCCCACCTTCAATGGCAATGCCTGCGCTCAACGTGTGTCTGGCACCTCCGATCGATACTGCGAGAGCTCATGAGCCAACCCCTACCCGATACCGCCCGCCCTGCCCGCCGCGTCGGTGCATTGCGCCACCTCTGGCCGTTCCTGAAACCGCACCGTGCACTGGCGATCGGCTGGCTGGTGTTTCTGGCGTTGTCGTCCGGCGCTTCGCTGGTGCTGCCGATGGCATTTCGCCACATCATCGACCAGGGCTTCGGTCATTCCAGCCTGGCGGTGATCAACCGTACCTTTGCCGGCATGTTCGGCGTGGCGCTGGTGCTCGCATTCGCCACAGCGGCACGCTACTTCTGCATCACCTTGTTGAGCGAGCGGGCATTGGCCTCGTTGCGCACAACGCTTTATGCGCACGTGATCCGGCTGGACGTGGGCTTCTTCGAGCGCAGTCGCGTCGGCGAGCTGCTCTCGCGCCTGAGTGCGGATACGGAAGTGGTGCAGGTGCTGATCAGCTCCGGCGTCTCGGTAGCGCTGCGCAGTGCGGTGATGCTGCTTGGCGCTGCCGTGGCGATGGTCTGGACGGCGCCGTCTTTGGCTGGACTGACCGCGCTGGTGATTCCAGCGGTGATGCTGCCGATCCTGGTCTTCGGTCGACGCGTGCAGAAACTTTCGCGCGCCAGCCAGGACCGCCTGGCCGACGCCGCCGCCATCGCGAACGAAACCTTGAATGCGTCGACCGCGGTCAAAGCTTACGCGCGCGAAGATATCGAGAGCACTCGCTATGGCAGCGCGATCATGCTCGCACTGGCCACGGCGCGCCGACGCATCGGTGTGCGCTCGTTGCTGACCATGGCGGTGATCGTGCTGGTATTCGGCGCGATCACGCTGGTGCTGTGGGCCGGTGCCCGCCACGTGCTCGCTGGCACGCTGGACCCCGGTGTGCTGGGCCAGTTCGTGCTGTACGCGATCTTCGCAGCCGGCTCGGTGGCAGGTTTGTCCGAAGTCTGGGGCGACGTGCTGCGCGCGGCTGGCGCGATGGAGCGCATTGGCGAACTGCTGGGTGAGCGGGCCGAGATCATCGAGCCGGCTCGGCCCACGCCGCTGCCGATACCGGTGCATGGCACGCTGCGTTTTGATGACGTGACCTTCCATTACCCGACGCGACCGGATACGGCAGCGCTGCACAACTTCACGCTGGACATCCGGCCAGGCGAAACCGTGGCCCTGGTGGGTCCATCCGGCGCCGGCAAGAGCACGGTGTTTTCGCTGCTGCTGCGCTTCTACGATCCGCAGAGCGGTCGCATCAGCATCGACGGCATCGACCTGCGCGCGCTCACCTTGCACGACCTGCGCGGGACGATTGCGCTGGTACCTCAGGAAACCATCATCTTCGCCGGCAGCGCAGCGGACAACATCCGCTTCGGCCGGCAGGATGCAAGTGACGAAGAAGTGCGCGACGCGGCGCGCGCCGCCGAAGCGCATGAGTTCATCAGCGCGCTCGGTGATGGTTACGCCGCCGAGCTGGGCGAACGCGGCGTGCGGCTGTCCGGTGGCCAGCGCCAGCGCATCGCGATTGCC
>JBAPPP010000426.1:0-4838 GCA_049280175.1 Rhodanobacter sp. | reverse complement strand
ACCCAGGACCAGGTCACTGCCAAGAGCGAGTCCGAGCAGGAGGCCGCGCGCCAGCTGTTCATGGAGAAGCTCGAAGTGGATCAGGAAATTGCCGTCATCCTGGTGCAGGAAGGCTTCTCCAGTGTCGAGGAAATCGCCTATGTGCCCAGCGCTGAGCTGCTTGCGGTGGAGGGTTTCGACGAAGATATCGTCGAGGAGCTCCGCGCCCGCGCCCGCGACGCGCTGCTGACCGAGGCACTGGCCGTGGAGGAGGGCGTCGACGAACATCAGCCGTCCGACGATCTGCTGGCGCTGGAAGGCATGGACGAAGCGACGGCCTATGCGCTGGCTGCCCGCGAAGTGAGCACGGTCGATGATCTGGCGGATCTGGCGGTGGATGACCTGATCGATATCGAAGGCATGAACGAAGAGCGCGCTGCAGCACTGATCATGGCCGCGCGAGCGCCGATGATCGAACGGCTGGAGAAAGGCGGCTAACCGCGGGGCGGGCGGCAGCACCCTGGATGGGTGCGCCGAGAAAGGCTCCCTGGAGTCTTTCACCATGGATGGAGGTGGCGGCGCAGATAATGCCGCACAGATGATAAGCGCGGGAACGGCGGAGCAACAAAACGATGTCGGACGTCACGATCAAACAACTAGCCCAGGTACTGGGTATGCCGGTCGACAAGCTGCTGACGCAGCTTGGCGAGGCAGGCATGAAATTCTCCGATCAGGAGCAGATCATCAGCAGCACCGAAAAGGTGAAGCTGCTGGGATTCCTGCGTCGCACGCATGGCAAGAATGAAGCCGTTGCGGAGGCCGATGACAGCGCGCCACGCCAGATCACGCTCAAGCGGCGCACGGTCGGTGAGCTGAAAGTAGCCACGCCGGGTGCCCGCGGTACGGCGGGTGCGGCCAAGACGGTCAACGTCGAAGTGCGCGCCAAGCGAACCTACGTCAAGCGCAGCGTGATTGCCGAGGAAGCCAGCGTCGACGTCGAGCGCGAAGATGCCGTGCGCAAGCTGCAGGCATCCCAGCAGCAACGCGATCAGGAAGAGCAGGAGCAGCTCGAGGCCGAGCAGCGCCGTCATGAGGAAGCGCAGCAGCGCGCCCTGGATGAGCAGCAGCAGCAGCACGAAAAAGCACAGCATCTCGCCGCCGCCGCTGCGGCTGCCGCCGCTGAATCGGTGAAGGACAGCGCCGAGCCCGAGGCAGCGCCGGAACCGGTGGTCAGTGTCGTGGCGCCGGATGTTGTCGACGACGTGCAGGCGGTCCAGCGCATGGATCAGCGCGATCTGGGCATGATCCTGCCGCGCATCCATGAACCGCGCAAACGCGAAAAGCTGGTGAAGCCGGTACCCGTACCGGCGCCAGCGCCCGTGGCCGTGGTTGCAGCACCCGTGGCACCGGCAGTTCGGCCGGCTGCCGCCAGCGGTGCAGCCGCTGCAGCGCCGTCGACCGACGCCAATCGCAACAAGCCCAAGCACACCCGCGAGCGCAACGAAACTCCCGGAAGTGGCAAGGAAGAGCGGGACGGCGGCAAGCGTTTTGCCGGCGGCCAGATGCATCTGAGCGAGGCTGATCGGGCTCGCCGCTCTTCGTCCAGCAACAAGCGCGGCAAGCCCAGTCGCAGTGGCGGCCGTGACATGTCGCGTGGCAACAGCGGCAATGCACCGTCGGGTCCGCACGGCTTCTCCCGTCCGACCGCACCGGTGGTGCGTGAAGTCGTCGTGGGTGACACCAACATCGTCGCCGAGCTGGCGCAGAAGATGGCGGTCAAGGGTTCGGAGGTGGTCAAGGCGCTGTTCAAGATGGGCGTCATGGCGACCATCAACCAGAGCATCGACCATGACACCGCCGTGCTGGTGGTGGAAGAACTCGGTCATACGCCGGTTGCCGACAATCAGAACAACGCCGAGGAAGCGCTGGCGGCGCATACCCAGAACGTCGAACTGGAGGGCGAGAAGACCACGCGTCCGCCGGTGGTCACGATCATGGGTCACGTCGATCACGGCAAAACCTCGCTGCTCGACTACATCCGCACCACCAAGGTTGCTTCCGGCGAAGCCGGCGGCATCACCCAGCATATTGGTGCGTACCACGTGCAGACGTCGCGCGGCGTGATCACCTTCCTGGATACCCCGGGCCATGCCGCGTTCACCTCGATGCGTGCCCGTGGCGCGCAGTCGACCGACATCGTGGTGCTGGTGGTGGCTGCCGATGACGGCGTCATGCCGCAGACCATCGAAGCGGTGAAACATGCGCGCGCCGCCAAGGTGCCGATGATCGTCGCGGTCAACAAGATGGACAAGGACGGCGCCAATCCGGACAACGTCAAGCAGGGTCTGGTGCAGTACGAAGTGGTGCCGGAAGACTGGGGCGGCGACGTCCAGTTCATCCCGGTGTCCGCCAAGACCGGTGCCGGTATCGAGGATCTGCTTGAGGCGATCTCGATCCAGGCCGAAGTGATGGAGCTCAAGGCGGTTGCCGATGGTCGCGCTTCTGGCGTGGTGATCGAATCCAGCCTCGATCGCGGTCGTGGCCCGGTCGCCACCGTGCTGGTGCAGCAGGGCACCTTGAAGAAGGGCGATTTCATCGTCTGCGGCATCGAATACGGTCGCATGCGCGCGCTGATCGACGAAACCGGCAAGCAGGTGCTGGAAGCCGGCCCGTCGATTCCGGTGCAGGTGCTGGGTCTGTCCGGCGTGCCGGAAACCGGCGACGACTTCGTCTGTGTCGAAGACGAGCGGCTGGCCCGTGAAGTGGCGCAGGAGCGTGAGCTCAAGCGTCGCGAAACGCGCATGGTCAGCAAGAGCAACCGGCTCGAGGACATCATCGCGAAGATGGGTCAGGGCGTCGAACAGCAGACCCTCAACATCCTCGTCAAGGGCGATGTGCAGGGTTCGGTCGAGGCACTGCGCGAGTCGCTGACCCAGATCGGCAACGAGCGGGTCCGGGTCAACGTGGTTTCGTCCGGCGTGGGCGGCATCAACGAATCCGACGCCACACTGGCGGCGGCCTCGAAGGCGCTGATCATCGGCTTCAACGTGCGTGCGGATGCTTCGGCACGCAAGGTGATCGAGACGTCCGGTCTGGACGTGCGTTACTTCTCGATCATCTATGACGTGATCGATCAGGTGACCCAGGCGGCCACCGGTTTGCTCGGCATGGAAGTGCGCGAGGAAATCATCGGTACCGCGCAGGTTCGCGACGTGTTCCGCAGCTCCAAGTTCGGTGCCGTGGCTGGTTGCATGGTCACCGAAGGCTCGGTCAAACGCAGCAAGCCGATCCGCGTGTTGCGCGACAACGTGGTGATCTTCGAGGGCGAGCTGGAATCGCTGCGCCGCTTCAAGGAGCTGGTGGACGAAGTCCGCAACGGCATGGAATGCGGTATCGCGGTCAAGCAGTACAACGACGTCAAGCCGGGCGACCAGATCGAGTGCTTTGAGCGCACCGAAGTGGCACGCACGCTTTGACCTTGAGCCCCTCTCCCACCGGGAGAGGGGTAGGGGTGAGGGTTCACGGCTTGCGCATATTTCATACAGGGACGTGAACCCTCATCCGCCCCCTTGGGGCACCTTCTCCCGTTGGAGAAGGGAATCTGTCTTCGGAGTTTCTTATGCCATCCCGTGATTTCAAACGTACCGACCGTATCGGTGCCGAGTTGCGCCGCGAGCTGGGCTTGCTGGTGCATGCGGCTGTGCGCGATCACGGGTTGCCGTCCGTCAGTGTGTCCGACGTGGAAATCACCCGCGATCTGGACTGGGCCACCGTATGGGTGACCGCCATGCTTCCCGAACAGGGGCTGCCGACAGTGAAGGCGCTCAACGCGATGGGTCATGAAATCCGTCATTCGCTGGCGCATAGCGGCATGCGGATGCGACGGGTGCCCGAATTGAAGTTCAAGTATGACGATTCGGTCGACAAGGGCGAGCGCATCGAGTCGTTGTTGCGCAGCCAGGCGCGTGATTTATTGCCGCCTGCGGACGCCAAGCCTGCGGACGACGAGTCGGGCGATAAGCAGGATTGAACCTTCGACGTCCGGTATCGCTGAATCGATGAGTAAATCCCCGAGCATTCAATATCGCGATCTGCACGGCATCGTGCTGCTCGATAAGCCGATCGGTCTGAGTTCCAACCAGGCGCTGCAGTCCGTGCGGCGGCTGCTGCGTGCGGCCAAGGGTGGCCATACCGGGGCGCTCGATCCGCTGGCTACCGGCCTGTTGCCCCTATGCTTCGGCGAGGCAACCAAGCTGGCCGGCAGCCTGCTTGGCGCGCGCAAGGCCTATGTTGCCGACTGCCGGCTTGGCATCACCACCGACACCGCCGATTCCGAAGGTGACATCGTGCAGCAGCGCGAAGTGCCGCCGCTGGACGATGCTCGCATCGAAACCGCGCTCGCCAAGTTGCGCGGCCGTATCTTCCAGGTGCCACCGATGTATTCGGCGCTGAAGCTGGATGGTGAGCGGCTGTACGCCAAGGCGCGTCGCGGCGAGATCGTCGATGTGCCTGCGCGCGAGGTGGACGTGCACCGGCTCGACCTGTTGTCGCGTGATGGCGATACGTTGCGGCTTCACGTGGAATGCGGCTCCGGCACCTATGTGCGCTCACTGGCTGCCGACCTGGGCGAAGATCTGGGCTGCGGCGCGCATCTGACCGCCCTGCGTCGACTTTGGGTAGAGCCCTTCCGTGAGCCGAATATGGTGACGCTGGATGAGCTGCAGCAGGCGGCTGAACAGGGCGACGAGGCACTGTTGGCCCGGCTGCTGCCGGTATCGGCTGGTTTGTCCGACCTGCCGGCTGTTCAGCTCGATGAGGCGCAGACTATGGCCATTTCGCGCGGCCAGCCGATCCAGCTG
>JBAPPP010000425.1:0-1633 GCA_049280175.1 Rhodanobacter sp. | reverse complement strand
ATCTTGCCGGAGGCGATCAGCATGTGCGTGCCGGCGGTGGTCGCGATCTTGGCCGCCTCGATCTTGGTGTACATACCGCCGCGCGACAGTTCGGATTCCGAAGCCCCTGCCATGGCCTCGATGTCTGACGTGACCGACTCCACGATCGGAATCAGTTTTGCGTCGGGATTGCGGCCTGGAGGGGCGTCATAGAGGCCGTCGATATCCGACAGCAGGATCAGCAGATCAGCGCTCGCCATGGTGGCGACGCGGGCCGCGAGGCGGTCGTTATCGCCGTAGCGGATTTCGTTGGTTGCAACCGTGTCGTTCTCGTTGATCACGGGTACCGCGCGCCATTCCAGGAGCTTGGCAATGGTGGAGCGCGCATTGAGATAACGGCGGCGCTCCTCGGTGTCCTGCAAAGTCACCAGGATCTGGCCGGCGCCGATGCCGTGATGTCCGAGCACCTCGGACCAGATCCGTGCCAGCGCGATCTGTCCAACCGCTGCCGCGGCCTGGCTTTCCTCGAGCTTCAGGGCGCCGCGCGGCAGTTTCAGCCGGCTGCGCCCGAGCGCGATCGAGCCTGATGACACGATCAGGAGTTCGCGGCCTTCCTTGTGCAGTCTTGCCAGATCGGCGGCGAGCGCAGTCAGCCACGATTCCCGCACTTCGCCGGCGTCGGAATCGATCAGCAGCGACGAGCCGACCTTGACGACGATGCGGCGAAATTTCTTTAAGTTCGGGCGGGCCATGGTTGAGACTTGCGGCAATGCCTGTCGAGGGCGAATGAGAAATACCGTCTTGCAGCATGACGACCTCAGGCGCAAGCCGGTGGCGGCGCCTCAAAATACGGTCTTTTTCGCGGCGCGAGAAGGCAGGCCCGTTGTGGGCCCTTGGTTGAATTGCACGGTGATATCAATCAGGTTCCTACTCGGCTCCGGGAAAAGAAATCATCCAGGGGACAGGTAATGAACCGTCGGGAATTCATGGTGGGAGTGGGAGGCGCCGGCCTGGCGTTGTCGCTCAACGCAGGCGAAGCGTCAGCCGATTCCGGTCCATTGACCAAAATCATCTTTCCGTTTGCGGCGGGCGGCAGCGGTGACTCGCTGTGCCGTCTTGTCGCGCAACAAATAACGCAGCCGCTCGACCGCAACTTCATCGTTGAAGATCGCAACGGCGGGGACGGGCTGATCGGGATCACGACCGTCAAGAATGCTCGTCCCGACGGGACAACGATCCTCGTCACCACCGGTCCGACCATGTATCTGCTGCCGATGGTGGAAGCCCAGCCGAGCTTCGACACGACCAGGGATTTCGTACCGGTATCGCTGCTTGCCCGCTTTGAGTTCTGCGTGGTGGTGGGGCCGGCCGTGAACGCCAAGGATTTCAAGGGACTTGTGGCCTGGCTCAAGGCCAATCCGGACAAGGCGTCATTCGGCGTGCCGAGCAACGGCACCATTCCGCATTTCACCGGATCGAAACTCGAGCAGGCGCTGGGCATTCCGTTGACGCGCGTGGCCTATCGCGGCACCACGCCGATCATCAATGACATGTTGGGAGGCCATCTGCCGTTTGCAGTGACCACGGTCGCCGATGTCGTCGCCCAGCATCAGGCCGGCGGTCTCAAGGTGCTTGCCGTTAGCAGTGCGAAGCG
>JBAPPP010000424.1:0-3146 GCA_049280175.1 Rhodanobacter sp. | reverse complement strand
GTTCCCGCCGCAAAGCATCGGGATTCGCTGGCGCTCATCCCAAGCCTACGGTGTGCTGTCGTCGGTTGGAGCAAAGAGCGACCCCACCCCAGCCTCCCCTGCAAGCAGGGGAGGGAGCACAGCGGTAGATCGGGGCCACCCTTTGCTCCTCCTTCCTCTGCTGGATCGGGACTCTTCTTTGCTCCTCCCCCTGCTTGCAGGGGGAGGTTGGGAGGGGGTGAGGCTTTTGATCTTCGCGCGCGAAGAGCAGCTCGTAGGTTGGGGTGAGCGCCAGCGAAGCCCAACATTTTGCGGCGGGAACGTTGGGGCTCGCTGGCGCTTACCCCAACCTGCGCTGTGCTGCCGGCGGTTGGAGCAAAGATCGAGCCCAGCCTTCCTCCCCAAGCAGGGGAGGGGACGCAAAATGCTCAGGCCGTCAGCAACTCTGCCAACTCATCCGGCGTAGCCGCAATGGCGCTGGCGCCGGCCAGCTCCAACTCGGCGCGACTACCGAAACCCCAGAGCACGCCGATGCCACGCACGTTATTCGCGACGGCGCCTTCGATATCGAAACGGCGGTCGCCGATCATCACGGTCTGTTCCGGCCTGGCGCCGAAGTCGGCTAGCGCCGCGGCGATCATCGATGCCTTTTCGCTGTGCGCACTATTCGGGCTGGGCCCGTACAGGCGCAGAAAGGCGTCGCCGAATGGCAGATGCGCGATGATCGGCGCGGCATGTCGTTGCGGCTTGCTGGTGACCACGGCGAGCTGGTGACCGCTGGCGAGCAGGCGCTCGATCAACGTCTCTATGCCGGGATAGATCGCGTGCTCACGCCAGCCGTCAGTGTGGAAGCGCTCGTGGTAGTACTCCACCGCTGCGTCGATGCGCAGCGGATCGTGGTCCAGCAGTGGTGCGAAGCTGTGCCGCAGCGGTGGGCCGATCCAGTCGCGCAGTTCCTCCTGTGATGGCGCCGGCACGTCCAGCTTCGCCAACGCGTGTTTCACGCAGGCGACGATGCCGTGCTCGGAATCGATCAGGGTTCCGTCGAGGTCGAACAGGCAAAGCATCAGCGGGCAGCGCGCGCCTTCAATGCGGTGACCGCGGGCAGTTCCTTGCCCTCGAGAAATTCGAGGAAGGCGCCACCACCGGTCGAGATGTAGGAAACATCATCGGCAATGCCGTACTTATCGACCGCCGCGAGCGTGTCGCCACCACCGGCGATCGAGAACGCGCTGGACGCGGCAATCGCGCGCGCCAACGTCTCGGTGCCGTTGCCGAACGCGTCAAATTCGAACACGCCGACCGGCCCGTTCCACACCACCGTGCCGGCTTTGGCGATCAGTTCGGCGTAGCGCCTGGCGGTCTCCGGCCCGATGTCGAGGATCATCTCGTTGTTCTTCACCTGGTCGACCGCTTTTACCGTGGCTGAGGCGTGCGCGGAAAATTCCGGCGCCACCACCACGTCGACCGGCATCGGCACCAAGGCACCACGGCGCTTGGCGTCGGCGAGCACCTTCTTCGCAGCGTCAATCAGGTCGGGTTCGTACAGCGAGTTGCCGATCGAGTGGCCCATCGCAGCGATGAACGTATTGGCAATACCACCGCCAACGATCAGCTGGTCGACCTTGCCGATCAGGTTGTCCAACAGGGTGAGCTTGGTGGAAACCTTGGAGCCGGCGACGATCGCCAGCAGAGGATGCGCAGGATGCTCAAGTGCCTTGCCCAGTGCATCGAGTTCGGCCGACAGCAGCGGTCCGGCAGCGGCGATCGGCGCGAACTTGATCACGCCGTGAGTGGAGGCCTGGGCGCGGTGCGCGGTACCGAAGGCGTCCATCACGAAGATGTCGCACAGCGCGGCATATTTCTTGGCCAGAGCCTCGTCGTCCTTGCCTTCGCCGACGTTCATGCGGCAGTTCTCCAGCACCACCACCTCGCCAGCGGCCACTTCGACGCCGTCAAGATAATCGGCGACCAGCCGCACCGGCTTGCCCAGCTTGTCGCCGAGCCACTTCGCTACTGGCGCCAGCGAGGATCCGGCGTCGAAGTGACCCTCTTTCGGGCGACCCAGGTGCGACAACACCAGGACTTTCGCGCCGGCATCGCGGGCGGCCTTGATCGTCGGCAGGGCAGCGTCGAGGCGCTGGGTGGAGGTGATGTGGCCGTGGTCGTCGATCGGCACATTCAGGTCTTCGCGGATCAGCACGCGCTGATCGCGCAAATCAAGATCACTCATGCGGATGACGGACACGGCGGAACTCCGTTGAAATAGTGAAGGTTGAAGGTCGCCGCTAACGGGCGATAACCGTCTATTGTCCGGCGGCCCAGCCCCCGATGCAAACGACGGCTGGAAAGCGAGGCGCGGTCGAACGCGGTGGTTGACGACAACCTTGCTGCACGGCAGTGTGTCGGGGCCATTGACTGAATTGCCACCTTTGCGCTGGGGACGGCTCATGACAACCGGGTTAGTGCTGTACGGCTACTGGCGCTCCAGCGCCGCCTACCGCGTGCGCATCGCGCTGAATCTGAAGGGATTGAGTTACGAAACGCGACCGGTGCACCTGTTGCGCAACGGCGGCGAGCAGCATGCGCCGGATTATCGCGAGATCAATCCGCAAGAGCTGATTCCGTGCCTGCTCGATGGCGAGCGGGTGATCACCCAGTCGTTGGCGATCATGGAATACCTGGACGAGACGCACTCAGAGACCCCGATCCTGCCGATCGATGCGCGGGGGCGTGCGCGTGTTCGCGCGCTGGCCATGGCGGTCGCCTGCGACGTGCACCCTCTGGGCAATCTACGCGTGCTGAACCAGCTCGAATCGCAGTTTGGCGCGGATGAAGCACAGCGTGGCGAGTGGTCGCGGCACTGGATCGCGACCGGCTTCAAAGCGCTGGAAGCGATGCTGGCTGACAACGCGGCGACCGGTCGATACTGCCACGGCGACACACCGAGCATCGCCGACGCCTGTCTGATACCGCAGCTCTACAACGCCCGACGCTGGAAATTGCCGCTGGGCGAGTACCCGACGCTGCAGCGGATCGATCAGGCCTGCAACGAGCTGGAGGCGTTCCAGCTCGCCGTGCCGGAAGCGCAGCCTGACGCCCCAGTGTCTGCCTAAAAACCCTCGGCCGTAGGAGCGCACCCCCGGATCAAGTCCGGGGCAGGCTCT
>JBAPPP010000423.1:0-1813 GCA_049280175.1 Rhodanobacter sp. | reverse complement strand
GGCCTGCGCTTCGGCCTGCCCGCCGGTCGCGCGCTACGCCAGCACTGGACGCAACAACGGCCTGATGCAATCTATGTCGCCACCGAAGGCCCACTCGGCTGGTCGGCCGTGCGCACTGCCACGCAATTGGGCATACCGGTAAGCAGCGGCTTCCACACCCGCTTCGACAGTTACGCCGATCATTATGGTGTCGGCTGGCTCACTCCGCTGGTACGCGGCTACCTGCGTCGTTTTCATCGACGCGCTGCCACCACGCTGGTGCCGACCGATGCGCTGGCACAGGAACTGCGCGCACTGGGCATACCCAACGCGCGCATGCTGCGACGCGCAGTCGATACGCAACTGTTCCATCCACGTCACCGCAGTGATGCGTTGCGCGCCACGTGGGGAGTCGACGCCGCCACGCCGGTGGTGCTGTACGTCGGACGCATTGCAGCGGAAAAGAATCTCGAACTGGCAGTGCAGACGTTTCGCGCCATCCAGCAGCAGGTACCGAAGGCACGTTACGTGTGGGTGGGTGACGGTCCGGCGCGCGCCGCGCTGGAGGCTGCGCATCCGGACTTCATCTTTGCCGGCATGCAGCGTGGCGAGGCGCTGGGCCAGCACTATGCCAGCGCCGATCTTTTCCCGTTCAGCAGCCTCAGCGAAACATTCGGCAATGTGATTCTCGAGGCGTTGGCCGCCGGCCTGCCGGTCGTGGCTTACGCCGAAGGAGCCGCGCGCGAACATTTGCGCGACGGCGTCAACGGCTATTGCATCGAGTCGGGAAATACCCAGGCGTTCATCGCCGCGGCCACCAACCTGGCCTGCAATCCGGGTTTGATTCGACACATGGGACGTGCTGCCCATGTCGGCGTCGCCGGGCTCTCGCCGGACGCCGTGATCCGCGATTTCGAAACCCTGCTGCGTGAAATGGCCGAGGAGAATCTGCATGAGCACGCTTCCACCGTTGCGCACGCCTGAACTTTCAATCGCGTCACGCTACAGCGCAATCACCCGGCTGGCGCTGGATCGGCGCGTATGCGTGGCGGCCAATCGCTGGGGCGCGCGTCGCGCCGTTGGCTTGTTCTTCGGTGCGATCAGCCGACTCGGCGACGGTATATTCTGGTATGCGCTGATGGTCGTCCTGCCGATCATCTACGGCCAGCGCGGACTCGTCGCCGCTGCGCACATGGCGCTTACCGGGCTCACTGCACTGCAGATGTATCGAGTGTTGAAACGCTGGACACGTCGCCCTCGCCCTTTTCGTGTCTGCCCGGGCGTGATCGCCCATGTGCCACCACTGGACGAATTCAGCTTTCCATCCGGCCATACCTTGCAGGCGGTGGGTTTCACCATCGTCGCGCTGGCATGGTATCCGCAGCTCGCACCGTTGCTGCTGAGCTTTACGGTGCTGGTCGCCGCGTCGCGGGTGATCCTTGGGCTGCACTATCCCAGTGACGTGCTCGCGGCCATCCTCATCGGCAGTGGTCTTGGCGCGTCGTCGCTGTTGCTGTTGCCGCTGGCTGCGAAGCTGGTATGAGCATTGGCTGGTGCGAGCGTTGCGGAACATTCGTGTGAGCAGCATTTGCGCACGCCGTCACAAGCTCCTTTGCGGTCAGACAGATAGCTTACTTGTCCACAGGCTTTCCCCGTCGCGCTCCACAATTGCTGTGGAGAACTTTGCCGAACACGGCCGCAACTGGGCAAAACATCGACAACGCGTAGCAAGTGCTTGATGGACAAGCAGCGAATGGAGCTTGTCCACAGGCTTACACCCATGGCATCCACAGACCAGTTAACGCGAGTGGCTGAATCGCCGTGTGAGTGGGTG
>JBAPPP010000422.1:0-1816 GCA_049280175.1 Rhodanobacter sp. | reverse complement strand
GCGAGGGTCAGTCGGCTGGCGACATCTCCACACAGTTGCATCTGTCGCATGGCACCGTGCGCAATTACCTGTCCGAAGCGATCGGCAAGCTGGGCGTTGCGAATCGCATCGAGGCGTATCGCACGGCACGGCAGAAAGGTTGGCTTTAGAGGTCGGGGGCGTCAGGAGGCAGCGGGTCAATATCGTCCCGGACGAAATCCCCAGCGGACGCCAAACAGCGGCAGCAGGGCAAACCCCAGTCCCATCGGCAGTGACCATGACGTCCCGGCCCAGCTTGCCCAGAAAGTGGCCGCTTGCGCCGTCGCGGCGGGATTGTGCGGGTCGTAGGCTACTGGCACCGTCGCGCCACGAGCGCGCACGATCCAGCCATTCTGCACGAATTCGATGGGCGCGCCGTCGGTCGAAGTGAACCGTATCGTGGGGTGTCCTGCCGGATCGACAATTATCCCTGTGGTGCGAGTCGCATAGTGCAGGAACGCAGCAGTCTGGTAGATGTTCCATGCGGTGAGGGCAAGAGTAACCCAGCCGATGATCACTATCAGGACTGTGGCTGCATTCCACGGCTCCGGCGCGTCACGCTCAGTGTGCGTTGTGCTTGTCAATGGTGCTCTCGTCTGGCTGCCCGGAGGTTGAGTCCTGGCACCGACATGCTACTACCGCGACGGCTTGCAGAGGCGTGCTGTTGTGTACGCACTGCGGGATAATGTGCCGTTACCCACCGCCTGCGGGCGCAAGCCGAGCCGATCTTGAAGAAGTCCGATTTCGATTTTGAACTGCCACCCGAACTGATCGCGCAGGTGCCACTGCCCGAGCGGTCGGCCAGCCGGATGCTGCTGCTCGACGTGGTGCAGCACAAGTTGCAGGACCGGCTATTTCGTGAGCTGCCTGAATTTCTGCGGCCCGGTGACCTGTTGGTATTCAACGACACCCGCGTATTGCCGGCACGCCTGTATGGGCGCAAGAGCAGCGGCGGGGCGGTGGAGATCCTGATCGAGCGCGTTACCGGTGCGCACGAAGCCATCGTGCAGCTCGGTGTCAGCAAGAAGCCGAAAGAGGGCGGTCGGATCGAGCTGGCTGATGGCAGTCATGCGGTCGTACTGGGTCGTGACGAGGGCTTTTTCCGATTGCATTTCGAGGCTCCGGAGCCGCTGGAAAAACTGCTGCTCAAGCTCGGCGAAATGCCGTTGCCGCCGTACATCGAACGGCATGCCGATGCCAGCGACATGGAGCGCTACCAGACCGTGTTCGCGCGCGAGCCCGGCGCCGTCGCCGCACCCACGGCTGGTCTGCATTTCGATGAGGCCATGCTGACCGATCTGCGCGAGCGCGGAGTCGATTTCGGTTACATCACGTTGCACGTGGGGGCGGGCACGTTCCAGCCGGTACGCGCAGATGATCTGAAAGATCACCAGATGCATCGCGAGTGGCTCAATGTCGGCGCCAGCCTGATTGAGCAGATTCGCCGCACTCGTGCTGCCGGGGGTCGTGTCATCGCGGTCGGCACCACGGTGGTGCGCGCGTTGGAAAGCGCCAGTAAAGACGGGGAGCTGCATCCGTTTGCCGGCGAGACGCAGATCTTCATCTTTCCCGGCTATCGCTTCAGCAGCATCGACGGCCTGCTCACCAACTTCCATCTGCCGCAATCGACATTGCTGATGCTGGTGTCGGCGCTGGCTGGGCGTGAGTTCATGCTGGACGCATATCGGCATGCAGTCGAGCAGCGTTATCGCTTCTTTTCTTATGGCGATGCGATGTTGATCCTGCCGCAGGGAGAGTGAGACTTTCGACGATCCTGGAATACAAGTGACTCGTGCCG
>JBAPPP010000421.1:0-6579 GCA_049280175.1 Rhodanobacter sp. | reverse complement strand
ATGCGGGAAGCCGATTAAACTGTTACCTATGTCCTGGCACGTCTGTTACCTATCTCCTCGGTCTATACACCACGCAAGAGAAAAGTGACTCGCCCTCCGCAGGAGGACGAAACGCTCTTAAAGCTCTGATGCAACCGAAACAGCAAAACAGCAAAACAGCAAAACAGCAAAACAGCGGCTGAGCATCGCGACTGAAGTGGCTCCCACAAGAAAGAGAGATCGCGCACGGAGTGCGCTCCTACGCGTTACTCGAAATGGCTACTCGGGATCGTAGTCGAGGTTGGAGGCAAGCCAGCGTTCGGCTTCGAGCATCGACCAGCCCTTGCGCTTGGCGTAGTCCTCGACCTGTTCCTTGCTGAGCCGGCCAACCACGAAGTACTGGCTGTCCGGGTGCGAGTAGTACCAGCCGGAGACAGCCGCGGTGGGGTACATCGCGAAACCCTCGGTGAGTTCGATACCGGTGTTGCGGGTGACGTCGAGCAACGCGAACAACGCAGTCTTTTCGGTGTGGTCAGGACAGGCCGGGTAGCCGGGAGCGGGGCGGATGCCGCGATATTTTTCGGCGATGAGTTCATCGTTGCCGAGTGATTCGTTCGGCACAAAACCCCAGAACTCGCGGCGCACGCGTTCGTGCATGTGTTCGGCAAAGGCTTCGGCGAGGCGGTCGGCGAGTGCCTTCAGCAGGATCGACGAATAGTCGTCGTAATCGGCCTCGAAGCGTGTCAGATGTTCTTCAATGCCGATGCCGGCGGTGACTGCGAAGCCGCCTATCCAGTCCGGTTTGTCGAACTCTTTCGGGGCAATGAAATCGGCCAGGCAGAAATCGGGGCGCTCGACGGGCTTGTCGACTTGCTGACGCAGGCTGTGCAGAGTGGCTAGTACCTTGCCGTGTGCAAGAGGGTTCCCCGATAGGGTGGGATGCTGCGCTTCGGGCGTACCCTCATCCGCCCTTCGGGCACCTTCTCCCACAGGGAGAAGGGAGGGATGGTCGTAGACTTCCACGTCGTCACCGACATTTGCGGCGGGCCACAGGCCGATCACGGCGCGCGCGGTCACCCACTTTTCGTTGATCAGGCGATCGAGCATCGCCTGCGCATCCTTGAACAATTCACTGGCCTGCGCGCCGACCACTTCGTCGACAAGGATGGCTGGATAGTGACCGGCCAGTTCCCAGGTCTGGAAGAACGGTGTCCAGTCGATGTACGGGCGCAGCGTGGCAAGGTCATAGTCATCGAACACGGTGACGCCTGGTTGATGCGGCTGCGGCGGTTCGTAGTTCGCCCAGTCGCAGCTGAACCGCTGCGCACGGGCTTTGGCCAGCGGCACCAGCTGCTTGCCGGGACCGCGATTGCGATGGCGTTCGCGCACGTCGGCGTAGTCGGCGCGCACCTTGGCGAGAAAGTCTTCGACCAGATCCTTGCTGACCAGCGACTGCGCCACGCCGACCGCGCGCGAGGCATCCTTCACCCAGACCGTACCGGCCTTGTAATGCGGCTCGATCTTCAGCGCCGTGTGCGCGCGTGAGGTGGTGGCGCCGCCGATCAGCAGCGGGATGTGGAAGTCCTGCCGCTGCATCTCGCGAGCGACCTGGCTCATTTCCTCCAGTGATGGCGTGATCAGGCCGGACAGGCCGATCATGTCGGCCTTCTCGGCGATCGCGGTTTCCAGGATTCGCTGCACTGGCACCATCACGCCGAGATCGATCACCTCGAAGTTATTGCAGCGGAGCACCACGCCGACGATGTTCTTGCCAATGTCATGCACGTCGCCCTTGACGGTGGCCATGATGATCTTGCCGTTGTTCTTGCCGGTGTCGCCGGTGCGCAGCTTTTCTTCTTCGATGTAGGGCAGCAGATACGCCACCGCCTTTTTCATCACGCGGGCGGACTTCACCACCTGGGGCAGAAACATCTTGCCGGCACCGAACAGGTCGCCGACCACGTTCATGCCGTCCATCAGCGGGCCTTCGATGACATCGAGCGGACGCGACGACAGCTGGCGTGCCTCTTCGGTGTCCTCGACCACGTACTGGTCGATTCCGTGCACCAGTGCGTGGCTGAGACGCTCGCGCACGGGCTTCTCGCGCCAGGCGAGTGTTTCGACAACCGCCGCGCCGCGTTTGCCCTTGTAGTTGTCGGCGATATCCAGCAGTCGTTCGGTGGCGTCTTCGCGGCGATTGAGCACCACGTCCTCGACACGTTCGCGCAACTCCGGATCGATGTCGTCCATGATCGTCAGCGCACCGGCGTTGACGATGCCCATGTCCATGCCGGCGCGGATCGCGTGATACAGAAAGACCGAGTGGATCGCCTCGCGCACGATGTTGTTGCCGCGGAACGAGAACGACACATTGGAGACGCCGCCGGAGATGTGGCAATCGGGAAAGCGTTTCTTCAGCTCGCGGGTGGCTTCAATGAAATCCACTGCGTAGTTGTTGTGCTCCTCGATGCCGGTGGCGATCGCGAAGATGTTCGGGTCGAAGATGATGTCTTCGGGCAGGAAGTCGAGCTCGGTGGTGAGCAATTCGTAGGCGCGCGAACAGATCTCCACCTTGCGCGCGCAGGTGTCGGCCTGGCCCTGTTCGTCGAAGGCCATGACCACCGCGGCGGCGCCGTACTGCTGCACCTTGCGCGCATGTTCGAGGAATGCGGCTTCGCCTTCCTTCATCGAGATCGAGTTGACGATGCCTTTGCCCTGCAGGCAGCGCAGGCCGGCCTCGATCACCGTCCATTTGGACGAGTCGATCATGAACGGCACGCGGGCGATGTCCGGCTCGGACGAAATCAAATTGACGAAGCGGGTCATCGCCGCTTCGGAATCGATCAGCCCCTCGTCCATGTTGATGTCGATGATCTGCGCGCCGTTTTCAACCTGCTGGCGGGCGACGTCGACGGCCTCGTCGTAGCGGTCTTCCTTGATCAGCTTCTTGAACTGCGCCGAACCGGTGACGTTGGTACGCTCGCCGACATTGATGAACAGCAGGTCGGGCGTGATGATCAGCGGTTCGAGGCCGGATAGGCGGGTGTGACGCGCCATTTATGCGGCCTCCACTGTGTCGGCGGAAGGCAAGGCGCGTGGCGGATGGTTGCGTACCGCCTCGGCGATAGCCTTGATATGCGCAGGCGTGGTGCCGCAGCAGCCGCCGACCAGGTTCAGCAGGCCATCGCGGGCGAACCCACCAATCACGCCGGCCATGTGTTCGGGTGTTTCGTCGTATTCACCGAATGCGTTCGGCAAGCCGGCGTTCGGATGGGTGCTGACGTAACTCTCGGAGATGTTCGACAGCGTTTGCACATGCGGGCGCAGGTCCTCGGCGCCGAGCGCGCAGTTGAAGCCCACCGACAGGGGGCGCGCGTGGCGCACGGAGTAGTAGAACGCCTCGGCGGTCTGTCCCGACAGCGTGCGGCCGGAGCGATCGGTGATGGTGCCGGAGATCATCACCGGCATGCGCGCGCCGCGCTGGTGAAACAGCTCGTTTAGCGCGAACAGTGCGGCCTTCGCGTTCAACGTGTCGAAGATCGTCTCAACCATGATCACGTCGGCGCCGCCATCGATCAGGCCGTTGGTGGATTCGGTGTAGTTTTCCGCCAGTTCCTCGAACGTGACATTGCGGAAACCCGGGTCGTTGACGTCCGGCGACAACGAGGCAGTGCGACTGGTCGGGCCGAGCACGCCGATCACGAAGCGCGGCTTGTGCGGCGTTTTCGCGGTCATTGCATCGCAGGCGGCACGCGCCAGGCGGGCGCCTTCGCGATTCAACTCGTATGCCAGATGCTGCAGCTTGTAGTCGGCCTGGCTGATGCGGGTGGAGTTGAACGTGTTGGTTTCGACCAGGTCAGCACCGGCTTCCAGATAGGCCTCGTGGACGCCGCGGATGATCTCGGGCTTGGTCAGCGTGAGCAAGTCGTTGTTGCCCTTGAGGTCGCAACCCACCGGTGGCTCATGCGCCTGATGTTCATGAGCCTGACTCTCATGACCATGGGCATGCGCGTGGCCGTCATGGCCATGCTCGAAACGCGCACCGCGAAAGCCATGCTCATCCAGCTCATGCGCCTGCAACATGGTGCCCATGCCGCCATCGATGATTAGGATGCGTTGGCGCAACGCCTGCTCCAGCAGGGCAACGCGGTCGGGGTGGATCCAGGGCAGGGTACTCATCAAACTTCCTTCGGTTAAGCATCTCTCCGCACAGGAGAGTGGTGTTCAAGCGGGCTTGCGCGCCAGCAGGCTGATCACTTCGAAATGCGGTGCCTTGCGCTCGCGGCTGAGCCGGTTGCAGCTCATCATTTCCAGGCCGGCAGCGCGGGCGAAACCGTCGAGCTGCTCACCGCTGAAGCCGAGGTTGCGATGGTCGAAAGGCTCGACGGCAGCGCGATGGTCGTGCTGGCCCAGGGTGACGGCAAGCAATCGACCGCCGGGGCGCAGCACGCGTGCGGCTTCGGCGACGGCCTGCGCGGGATGTTCGGCATACGTAAGTGCATGCAGCATCAGCACCAGGTCGAAGCGCTGCGCGCCCAGTTCCAATGCGTGCATGTCGCCTTGGCGTACCTGCACGTTGGTAAAGGTTTTCAGGCGTTTGGCGGCAGCCTCGACGACGCGCTCGCTGCTGTCGATGCATACGATCGAATGCGCGTGCGGCGCCAGCAGTTCGGCGGTGATGCCGTCGCCGGACGCGATGTCCAGCACGTCGCCAGTACCCAGCAACTGCAGCAGCGAGCGCGCCAGTGTTTCCCAGGTACGGCCGGGAGAATAATGGCGTTCCATGTCGCCAGCGACGGTGTCGGCCCAGCCTTCCTCGCGAGCGCGATTGGCCAGCACGCCGGGCAGGCGCGCGGTGTCTTCGCGCAGCAACGCGTCATCGATGCTCTCGCGCAGTGAGCTGAGCAGGTTGTGTTGGGCTTCGTCGCCTTCGTTGTTGGCGCGGTAATAGGCCGACACGCCGGCACGCCGGTCGCGCACCAGCCCGGCCTCCTTCAACTTGGCCAGATGCGTGGACACGCGCGGTTGCGCCAGATGCAGCACTGCAGCCAGTTCGGCCACGGTGAGTTCTTCGTTTTCGAGCAGCGCCAGCAGGCGTACGCGGGTAGGGTCAGCCAGCAGTCGGAGCACGCTGGAGGCGGTCGCCAGATCCATCGGGCATCCTTATATCGCGATATAGAGATAACAAGTCTGGCCGGGCTTTGCCGGGGCGTCAAGCAGCAGTCGGCGGGTTGTTCATGCAGCAGTGGTCTCCGCCATCATCGCTGCCCCGCGCGACGCATTGGAGCGCCACTGAAAAGGTGGTTTCGAGGGGCTGTCGTTGGCGGGACACGACGCCAGCTGCGGCGCTCGCTAGAATAGTCGGCTGGCCTGTGGCCTCAGATTCAGTCTTGATCAGCTGCCCATGGCGGCGCCGAGGAGAAGTTTATGGATTTCCGTTTTACTGAGGATCAGCTGTCGATCCAGTCGATCGCCCGCGATTTTGCGCAGAAGCGCATCGTGCCGGTCGCCGCCGAGCTCGACGCCAAGGCCGAGTTTCCGCTGGACAACATTCGCGAGATGGGCCAGCTCGGCCTGATGGGCATCGAGGTGCCGGAGGCTTACGGCGGTGCCGGCATGGATCCGATCGCCTACGTGCTGGCGATGATCGAGATTGCCGCTGCCGACGCTGCTACCGCGACCATCATGTCGGTGAACAACTCGCTGTTCTGTAATGGCATCCTGAAACACGGCAACGAGGAGCAGAAGCAGAAATACGTGCGCGCGATCGCCCAGGGCGAAGCGATCGGGGCATACGCACTGACCGAACCGCAGTCCGGCTCCGATGCTTCGGCCATGCATACCCGCGCCAGCAAGAACGCGAACGGCGACTGGGTAATCAATGGCAAGAAGAGCTGGATCACCTCCGGCCCGGTAGCGCGCTACATGGTGCTGTTCGCCATCTCCACGCCGGGCATCGGCGCCAAGGGCGTATCGGCGTTCATCATCGATACCTCGCTGCCGGGCTTCCACGCTGGCAAGAGCGAGCCGAAGCTGGGTATCCGTGCTTCGGCGACCTGCGAGATCGAGTTCAGCGAGTACGTCTGCCCGAAGGAAAACCTGCTCGGCGACGAAGGCAAGGGCTTCTCGATCGCGATGGGCGTGCTCGACGCGGGCCGTATCGGCATCGCCTCGCAGGCAGTCGGGATCGCCCGTGCCGCCTATGAAGCCACCTTGACGTGGGTGCGTGATCGCAAGGCGTTTGGCCATCCGATCGGCACGTTCCAGATGACCCAGTCCAAGATCGCCGACATGAAGTGCAAGCTGGATGCGGCGACCCTGCTGACCCTGCGTGCAGCGTGGACGAAAGGCGAGGCCGAAAAAAACGGTGGTCGCTTCGGCACCGAAGCGGCCGTGGCCAAGCTCACCGCCTCTGAAACGGCGATGTGGATCTCCCACCAGGCCGTGCAGATTCATGGTGGCATGGGCTATTCGAAGGAGATGCCGCTGGAGCGCTACTTCCGCGATGCAAAGATCACCGAGATCTACGAGGGCACCAGCGAGATCCAGCGCATTGTGATCGCGCGCGCTGAAACCGGTTTGCGCTGAACCCAGCGCCAG
>JBAPPP010000420.1:0-10613 GCA_049280175.1 Rhodanobacter sp. | reverse complement strand
GAGCGGGGGGCGCCGGTGGTGGAGCAGGCGGTGCTGGAGTCGCTGTCGTAGGACGCACATTGCCACCGCCACCGCCGCCGCACGCCGTCAGCGTGCTGATGGCAAGAGCCAGCGACAAAGCCAGTGTGTGGTGCCGATTAAGCAGACTCATCAATGCAACTCCATGCTTTGAATGTAGGTAAGACGAACGTCGCAAGGCTTGCGAGCCATGCGCGGAATTGGCAAGAAGACGAAGAACGGAAGATGTCGCTGAAGCACATCACCCTTCGCCCACACAGACGTTGCCGTTGGACGCTGGGATCAATGTGGTGAGATCAGCAGTTGGCTTTGAGCAGCTATCCACGCGAAGCGAAGCCGATGAACTCGTCCGCCGAATATCCGGACATCGACTTGTTCGTCTGGCGGTAGCGTCATCTGCGTTCGATCCTTCGAAATCATGAAGTGAGATAAAAACACCGATGCAAGCCCGCTCATCCTTGTTCGCCTACTCCCACAGCGTCGCGTGTCAGGCCACACGGCTACGCCGCCATCCACCGGGAGGTGAACAACGAGGATAGGAACTGACAGAAATCACGCAGCGTATCGCCGCGACCCCTTGCGGCGCCCCATGCATCGCCCCTGTTTACGCGATACAACGCATGGACAATGCGCAGATCGACGCCCCTGTTCGAGCGATCATCCTATGTGTGAAGTGGATTTGGCAATATCTGCGAAGCGCTGCCGCGGCGTGAGTGAAAGCAAATCGCGAATGGTTCAAGATCACCGATCAAGGTGAGGATCGCATCTTGTTGCTGGACGTCCAAATCGCCCATCGCGAAACAGGCCCACCATGCCAAATGTCACGGTGACGATGGTCGGCAGGCATGCCTAAGATGGGTCTTCCC
The DNA here is from genome assembly GCA_049280175.1 of Rhodanobacter sp. Lineage (GTDB taxonomy): Bacteria > Pseudomonadota > Gammaproteobacteria > Xanthomonadales > Rhodanobacteraceae > Rhodanobacter. The sequence continues at coordinate 9,729 of JBAPPP010000420.1, read as the reverse complement.
ACGCTGGAAGACCCTCCATGACTCATCGCCGCGCGCTTGCCCTTGCTGCCATCGTCCTGTCGCTACCGGTCGCAGCACTCGCTGCCGACGTACCCGCCGATCACGATGTCAGCGTGCTGCATTGCGCGCGACTGCTCGACACGGCCGCCGGCAAGATGCTTGGCGAGACCACGGTGATTGTCGATAGCGGACGCATCCGCGAACTGCATCCCGGCGCCGTGGACAGCAAGCCGTATCAGGACGCCGCCACCGCCGCGGGCGGGACCTACCATTACGTCGACCTGCCGAATGCCACCTGCATGCCCGGCCTGATCGACTCGCATACCCATCTCACCGACCAGACCAGCCCCACCGCTTACACCGATCAGTTTCGGCTGAACATCGCCGACTACGCGATCCGCTCCACGGTCTATGCGAAACGCACCTTGCTGGCCGGCTTCACCAGCGTGCGCAACGTGGGTGACCGGGACAACGAATCGATCGCGCTGCGCAATGCCATCAACGCCGGCCTCGTGGTCGGCCCGCGCATGTTTACTGCGGGCATCCCCATTGGCAGCACCGGCGGCCACGCCGATTCCACCGACGGCTATCGGATGGACTTGGCGGGCGACGCTGGCCCTAAGGACGGCATCATCAACAGCCCCGAAGATGCCTGGAAAGCGGTACGACAGCATTACAAGGACGGTGCCGACCTGATCAAGATCATGCCCTCCGGCGGCGTGCTCGATGAAAGCGCCAGCGCCGACAATGCACAGCTGACGATCGACGAAATCAAGGCCGTGGTAGCCGCCGCGCACGACTACGGTTTTACTGTGGCCGCCCACGCCCATGGCGCTGAAGCTATCCGTCGCGCGGTGCTTGGCGGCGTCGATTCGATCGAACACGGCACTTTCATGAACGACGAAGACATGAAGCTGATGAAGGAGCACGGCACTTGGTACGTGCCAACCATCATCGCGGGCAAGTACGTGCAGGAGATGGCCGACAAGCCGGGCTACTACCCGCCGCAAGTCGCCGCGAAAGCAAAACAGGTCGGCCCGGTCATCCAGGCCACCGCCGGCAAGGCGTATCGAGCCGGCGTGAAGATCGCCTTCGGCACCGACGCGGCGGTGTACCCGCACGGACAGAATGCAAAAGAGTTTGAATACATGGTGCAAGCCGGCATGCCCCCGCTATTCACCATCCAGGCCGCCACCACGCATGCTGCCGAACTTCTGCACAAGCAGAACGAGCTGGGGCAGATCGCGGTAGGCCGCGGTGCCGACGTGATTGCCGTCCCAGGCAACCCTCTGGACGACATTACCGCCATGCAGCGGGTGAGCTTCGTGATGAAGGACGGCGTGACTTATAAGATTGACGGTAAGGCGACGCTGTAAATCTGCGTTGATCCCTCGCAGGGCACATCATTCTCGATGCGCTGGCGCAGGCCCTCTGCGTTGCCCCCTCCCTTTGGGAGAGGGTTGGGTGAGGGTTCGGTGTTCGCGGGATTATCGATTCCCGTCATCCCTGCGAAGGCAGGGACCCAGTCGCTTTTGACTTCAAACTTACTCTGGCCCCGCTCTTGATCCCGCCCCTACACACAGTGCGCGCGTACGCGCGCTGCTCTGCCCCACCCACCCCCTAGGCGGTGGGGAGAGGTCGACAGGCCCGCAGGGGAATCGACAGGACGTTGCCTTCCTTTTCGACAGTACATGGATGTACTGTCGAAAAACCCGGCCTCTCCTCACGCCCTTTCAGGGCGGTAACGCCCGGCTCGCATTACGGGCGCGTTTTCTCTTGGTTACTTCTCTTTGGACAAGTAAAAGAGAAGTAACTCGCCCTCCGCAGGAGGACCAAACGCTCTGCACTAGAAATGGCAGGTCACGGCAAGGCAAAAGAGCACTGGGTCCCTGCCTTCGCAGGGATGACGAGTAGTGAGTGATCCCACGAAGACCGGACCCTCACCCCAGCCCCCTCCCGAAGGGAGAGGGAGCAAAGCAGAGGGGCGAAGCCAGAGAAGGGGCAAAGCAGAAGGAATACGTGCCGAACCCGGGAAGCACCCGCTCCCAATCCGTTACCATGTCCTCCATGAACGAGCAGCCCAAAACCACCCATTTCGGTTTCCGCGACGTCCCGGTCGGCGACAAGCAGAAACTTGTCGGCCAAGTGTTCACCTCGGTCGCGCGCAGTTACGACTTGATGAACGACCTGATGTCGTTTGGCGTACATCGGTTGTGGAAGCGCCATTTCGTCGCCATCAGTGGTGTGCGCCGCGGTGACCGCGTGCTGGATCTGGCCGGCGGCACGGGTGACATCGCCGCCTTGCTCAAGCCAGTCGTCGGCGACGAGGGCGAAGTGGTGGTCGGCGACATCAACGCCGCCATGCTCGGCGTCGGCCGCGACCGCATGACTGATCGCGGCCTCGTCAGTGGCCTGCGCTGGGCCCAGCTCAACGCCGAAGTGCTGCCGTTTCCGGACAACTCGTTCGACGCGGTGACGATGGCGTTCGGCCTACGCAACGTCACCGACAAGGACAAGGCGCTGGCCGACATCTGCCGCGTACTCAAGCCCGGCGGCCGCGCGTTGGTATTGGAGTTTTCCAAGGTGCAGAGCGAACTGTTCGGCAAGCTCTACGATTTCCATTCGTTCAAGGTATTGCCGAAGCTCGGTCAACTTTTTGCTGGCGACGCCGACAGCTATCAATACCTGGCCGAGTCGATTCGCAAGCACCCGGATCAGGAAACTCTCAAAGACATGATGGAACGCGCCGGCTTCGGTCGTGTCGAAGTGCGCAATCTGAGTGGAGGTATCGTTGCAATCCATCGAGCGTATAAGCTCTGAAACGTCGGCTCATCCAGGGGGAGTCTCATGAAGCACTTGCCGATTGTCCTTTTAGCGCTGCTGTTCGCTGCGCCTGCTATTGCCGCCACCGCGGAAGTTCACTACACCGTCCTGCACGCCGCCGAGGCCCAGAAAGCGCTCCATCAATGTTCGCGCCCCAACGTTGCCGGCGTAACAGGCCTCTGGGAACCACGTAAGGAAGCCATCCAGCAATTGGAAAGCGACCTGCCTCATCTCGCACAAGTGGCCTCCGAAGAAAAGCATGGGATCAGTGAATCCGTCGGCGATCCAAAGATTTCCCGTCGGCAATACATCGGAGTCGTGATCGGAGGTCAGCATTACATTTACATCAACGCCTGGGCCGCTAATGCATTCAGCCAGGGGGAAGATGCGGAATGGCAGCAAAAAGCCGCTGTCATATGCGACGGCGGCCCAAGTAACTGGGGCGCCCTGTATGACCCTCTGACTGGTCAATTTTCTGAACTTCAAGGAAACAGTGCGACCTAGAGTTGCGGCCATGCCGAATCGCTACCGCTCATTCGCAGCTGCGGCCGCCCTTCTCGGCTGGCTCGCGCTTGTAGTGCAATTGTTGCTATCGATCCAGCTGACAGTTGCGAATGGACAGGGTATGTGGGTCGGGGTGTGGATTTACCTCGGCTACTTCACCATTACGACGAACGTACTGGTGGCACTGGCGCTGACGGCGTCAGCAACCGGACCACGTGGGGCGATCAGCCGCTTCTTTGGACGGCCGGATGTACGTACCGCGATCGCGATGAGCATCGTGATCGTCAGCGCGATCTATAACCTGCTGCTGCGCCAGCTGTGGCATCCGCAGGGCTGCCAGCTCGCCGCCGATGTGGCCCTGCACGATGTGATGCCGGTGCTGTTTCTCCTGCATTGGTGGCTTGCAGTGCCGAAGGCGACGCTGCGCTGGCAGCAGGTGGTCTACTGGCAGATGTATCCAGCGGCATATTTCGCGTACGTGCTAGTGCGTGGCGCCGTGAACGGCTGGTACCCCTACCCGTTCCTCGACGTCACCACCCTGGGCTATCTGCGCGTATTGATCGATGCCTGCGCGGTGCTGCTGGTCTTTATCGCGGTCGCGCTGCTGCTAATCGTCCTGGCGCGCTGGCAGGTGCGTCATTCAACGAGGGCCACTGCGCTGCCGGCGCAGCCCTGACAGCGTCAGAGCGACCGCATCAACCCACTGGCGCGCGCAGATCCTCCAGCAACGTGCCAACCTGCTTCGCTTCATCTTCGTGGGTTGGGTCACGCCAACTCTCGCGCAGCGCGTCGGCATACCAGCGGCGCATGCCCGGAAGTTCACGCAGGCGTTGCGCGTAGGCAGTCGCCGCATCGCCCAGCGTCAGGTCATATGTCTGGATCCGAAACGCCACCGGTGCGAAGAACGCGTCGACTGCCCCGAACGCTTTGCCCGCGAGGAACGGACCGCCGAAGCGCGTAAGGCCTTCGCTCCATAGTTCGTCGATGCGCGCGATATCGGCGCGTAACGATGGCGGCAAGTCATCAGATAGCCGAATGCGCAGACCGCAAATCATCGGGCAATGCGTGCGCAGCGGGCCGAAGCCGGAATGCATTTCGGCGGCAGCACACCGTGCCCAGGCGCGCGCCTTTGGATCGGATGGCCACACCCCCGGATGCCGCTCGGCCAGATATTCGGCGATCGCCAGCGAATCCCACACAACCGTATCGTCATCGCGCAGGCATGGCACCCTACCGTTCGGAGAGAACGCACGGAATGCCTTCCAGTTCAGTCCCGGTCCGGACGCGAATGACACCAGTCGTTCGTGGAACGGGATGTCGAGTTCGCTCAGCAGCAGCCACGGTCGCAGCGACCAGGACGAGTAACTCTTGTTCGCGATATGCAGCTCGTACATGCGGCTTTCCCCTGTCGGATCGGTCAGTTCTGTTTGCACGCATCCGATGTTACCGGTATGACCAGCACCGGTCGCCGCCGCGTGTTCGCAAGCACCACGCCGGCGACGGTGATGACGCCACCGACAATCGTCAACGCCGTCAGCCGCTCACCCAGCCAGACCCAGCCGATCAGCACCGCGATCGGCGGCGAGAAATAAATGAAGCTGGAAACCTGAGAGGCCGAAGCGCGCCGAAGCGCGGCGTTCCACGCGAGATAGCCGATGAAGCTCGGTGCAATGCCTAGCCAGAGCAGTGCGGCAATGTGCGACCACGGCGCGTTGACCAGCGCCTGCGTCAAACCTGATGATCCGAAGGGCAGCGTGCCCAGCGTGCCGGCAAAGAACGTAAACGCGGTGACGCCGATCATGCTGTTGCGCGCAAACAACGGCTTCTGCCCTACAAAATAGATCGCCGAGGCGAGCACGCTGAGCAGCACCAGCGCGGCCATCGGCTCGAACTTCACCTGCTTGCCGCTGGCCAGCACCACCATCACCACGCCGACCAGCGCCACCCCGAGCCCGACCATCGTGCGCACAGACAGGCGCTCGTGCACCCAGATCGCAGACACCGCCGCCGTAGCGGCGGGAACCAGCGAAATCAGGATCGCTGCGGTGCCGCTGGAGATGCGCGTTTCCGCATAGTTGAGGCACAGGTGGTACACGGTCAGCCCGATCATGCCAAGCAGCGCCAGCTGCGGCCAGTCGCGCAGCGCCGGCAACGGCACACGTTTGACCAGCATCAGCACGGCGAAACACAACGAGCCGATCGCCAGCCGCGCGAACGCCACCTCGCCCGGGGTGAACGAAGCCATGGCATAGGCGATCGCGGCATACGCCGACGACCAGGTGAGCAGGGCAATGCCGATATAGCTGAGTGCACGCCCGTCGAGGCGTTGGTTGGCATCCATGGGGGCGGTGTCCAGTGGGGAAGATGTGCGCATCCTATGCTGTACCGATGCACGCCGGAATAATGGATGGGCGTACAGTACCGATGTTTCGCCATTGAACGAATCGACAATCAAGCTTATGACCTTGGAATCGAAACCCGAATTGGACGCGAAGGACTGGCAGCTGCTCGAAGCCCTGCAGCACGACGCGCGGCTGGGCTACGCCGAACTCGGCCGCAAGGTGCGGCTGTCAGCGCCGGCGGTCGCCGAGCGGGTGAAGCGGCTGGAAGAGGCCGGCGTCATCACCGGCTATCGCGCGCTGATCAATCCGAAGCGTCTTGGTTACACGATCGACGCGATGGTGCGGGTGCGCTGCGACGGTGGTATTTGCGCCCGCGTAGGCACGCTGGTGGCGGACATCCCTGAGGTGCTCGAGTGCCGGCGCCTGGCCGGCGAGGACTCCGCGCTGCTGCACGTGGTGGCGATGTCGATCACGCATCTGGAAACCGTGCTCGACTGCCTGCTGAAAATACATTCAAGCATCAGCACCACTACCCTGATCGTACTGCAGACGCCACACACGAACCGGCCGCTGACGCGCGCCATGTGGACTGCCGGGCATGCCATGTCGGCCGATTGACGCCTGTCTGACAGCCGCTCCAGCGGCGTACGCGTGCAGCCTGATTCGGGCGCCCAATTTAGACGTCTAAATTTTTTTACCAGTACTTTTGTCACGGTCGCTGTCGCGATCAGGCACGCATACTCCGAGCTCGTTCGATGAGATGGGGTTCCCATGCGCTACCTGATTTCCCTGCTGCTGGCCGGTGCATTCGCGCTCGCCCCATTGGCTGCCAGCCACGCCGACGAGGCGCCCGCCGCGGCAAAGACTGACAAAACCCACCACACCGATGCCCATGAGAGCGGCGATGACGCCACACCAGCCGCCATCGAGGCGGCCACGCGCACACAGCACAGCGTCAGCATCGGCGGTCGCACGATCAAGTACACGGCCACCGCCGGTACGCTGATCATCCGCGACGACAAGGATCAACCGCAGGCCAGCGTGTTCTACGTGGCCTATACGCTGGACGGCGCCAAGGCCGACAAGCGGCCGGTGACGTTCCTGTACAACGGCGGCCCCGGCTCTTCCAGCATGTGGCTGCACATGGGCTCGTTCGCACCCGTGCGGATCGAGACGACCAGCCCCGAGGCTACGGCGCCAGCGCCGTACCACCTGGTACCGAACGGCGACAGCCTGCTCGACAAAACCGATCTGGTCTTCATCGACGCGGTCGGCACCGGTTACTCGCGTCCGGTGGGCAAGGCCACCGGCAAGGATTTCTGGGGCGTGGACCAGGACATCTCCGCGTTTTCCCGCGCGATCCAGCGCTACGTGAGCGTCAACCAGCGCTGGAACTCGCCAAAATTCCTGTACGGCGAAAGCTACGGGACCACGCGTTCCGCAGCACTGGTCGATGCGCTGCAAGAAAAGGGCATGGCGTTCAACGGCGTGATCCTGATGTCGTCGATCCTCAACTACGGCATCCGCATCCCGGGGTATGACGAGCTCTACATCGGTTATCTGCCCACCTATGCCGCGGCCGCGTGGTACCACAACAGGATGGCGAACAAGCCGGCCGACCTGAAGGGCTACCTCGCCCAGGTGCGCGCCTGGGCCGCTGGCCCGTATGCCGCCGCACTGGCGCAGGGGCAGAATCTGCCGGCCGCCGAAGCCGATACCGTGGCGAACCAGCTCGCCGCCTATACCGGACTGTCGGTGCAGTACATCAAGGAGGCGAACCTGCGGGTTGAACCCAGCCGCTTCCGCAAGGAGCTGCTGCGCGACCAGCGCCTTACCCTGGGCCGCTACGACAGCCGCTTCACCGGCACCGATCCCGATGCCGCCGGCGAAACCCCCGACTACGACGCCTCCGACGCCGGCATCAGCGGTGCGTTCGTCAGCGCATTCCACGACTACGTGGACAAGCAGCTCAACTACCACACCGAGCTGGACTATCGGCCGACGTTCGGCGACATCAACAAGGACTGGGACTGGAAGCACAAAGCCGCCGGCCTGATGCGCCCACTGCCGCTGGCCTACGTCGCCGGTGACCTGGGCCATGCAATGCGCACGAACCCCAACCTCAAAGTGCTGTCGGTCAACGGCTACTACGATTTCGCCACGCCGTTTTCCATTACCGAGTTCGACCTGGCGCACATGAATCTGGATCCGTCGCTGAGCGGCAATCTGCAGTTCCTGTACTACCCCTCGGGGCACATGATCTATCTCAATACCGATGCGTTGAAGCAGCTCAAGACTGACGTATCGCACTTCTACGACCGCGCTGCCCCACAGCGTTGATGCGGAGCCTCTGACCATGCGCAAGTTTCTCATCGCTCCACTCGCCCTCGCCCTGGCGCTGACCCTTGGCGGCATCGCCCATGCCGACGACGACACGCCCAAGGACGCCGCCAAGACGCAGACTGACAAGGACAGCAAGAAGGACGGGCTGCCGATTCCACCCGAACGCAGCGTCGTCACCAAGCACAGCGTGAGCATCAATGGCCACTCGATCAGCTACAAGGCCACCGCTGGCACGCTGCTGATCAAGGACGACAAGGACAAACCCACCGTCAGCTTTTTCTATGTCGCGTACACGGTCGACGACGGCAAATCGGGCAAACGCCCGGTGACGTTCATGTACAACGGGGGGCCGGGTTCCTCGACCATGTGGCTGCACATGGGCTCGTTCGGCCCGGTGCGCGTGGCCAACCAGGGCGACCAGCCGATTCCGCCGCCGCCTTATCAAACCGTGCCGAATGAAAACAGCCTGCTCGACAAGACCGACCTGGTATTCATCGACGCTCCCGGCACTGGCTACTCGCAGCTCACCGGCGCCGCCGAGGGCAAGGATTTCTACGGCGTGGATCAGGACGCCGAAGCCTATGCGAAATTCATCACCCGCTACGTCACCGACAACCATCGCTGGAATTCGCCGAAATTCCTGTTCGGCGAGAGCTACGGCACGACCCGTTCGGCCGTACTGGTGAAAGATCTGCAGGAACAGGGCATGGAGTTCAACGGCGTCGTGCTGATGTCCTCGATCCTCGACTTCAACGTGTGGGCTACCACCGGCGTCGACCATGCCTTCGTGGTCAACCTGCCGAGCGAAGCGGCGATCGCCTGGTATCACAACAAGGTGCCCAACAAGCCCACCGACATCGCCAGCTTCCTTGCCGGGGTGCGCCACTTCGCCGACACCGACTACACGCTAGCACTGGCCAAGGGCGACGCGATCGAGCCGGCCGAGGCCGACCGCATCGCAAATCAGATGAGCCAGTACATCGGTCTGTCGCCGACCTACATCAAGGAAGCGAACCTGCGCATCGACCCCAGCCGTTTCCGCAAGGAACTGCTGCGCGACCAGCACCGCACCGTTGGCCGTCTGGACGGCCGTTTCCAGGGTATCGACCCGGATGCCGCCGGCGAGACACCCGAAGGTGATGCCGCCAGCGATGCCGCCACCGGCGCCTACCTCGCCGCGTTCAACCAATACGCTGCGACCGAGCTGAAGTTCACCCAGGAAGGCGCCTATCTGCCCAACAACTACGGCGTGATCAATCGTGGCTGGGACTGGAAACGCAAGCAGGAGCACGGCTTCATGCAGGCGCCCTACGTCGGTAGCGACTTGTCTACCGCGATGCGACGCAATCCGCACCTGAAGGTGTTCTCGGCCAACGGCTATTTCGACCTTGCCACCCCGTTTTACGCCACCGAGTTCGACCTCGGCCATCTTGGGCTGGATCCCGCCATCCACAAGAACATCGAGTTCGGCTTCTATCCGTCCGGCCACATGATCTATTTCGACGTGAACGCGTTGAAACAGGTGAAGGCGGATCTGTCACGCTTCTATGATGAGGCCACGCCACACTCATAGCCACGAGCCCGACAGCAGATCGATCCGATGACCGACAAGCCCACTGATAAGCCGCCGGTCTCGGCCGACGAAGCGCCGCTCAACCCCGAACGCCGCCGCCTGCTCGGCGGCATCGCGTTGGCCGGCGCCGCACTGACTCTTGGC
>JBAPPP010000419.1:0-3734 GCA_049280175.1 Rhodanobacter sp. | reverse complement strand
GAGCTGGACCGAGCATAGTTGCCGACCGTCGTGGTCACGTTCGCAGGCGTTGCTTCCTGGACCGGATCAAGCAGGGACAGCAGCGGCAGTCCGTTGCGGGTGTAACTCTGGTTGTTGTAGGTCTCGTGGGCCAACTCAAGGCCGCTGATCAGGGTGTGCTGGAAGCTGCCGGTGTCGAACTTGGTGACCAGGTCGGTCTGGCTGTCCAGGATATCGTCGTGGATCAAACGGTCATGGCTGGCGAGTTGTACGTACAGATCCTGCAGCGGCAGGTTGGTGGGATTTCCAGCCGTCTTGTTGAGCGTCACGCCCGCAGCCGTCACCACGCTGTTCGCCGCTGTCTCGCGCGCATTGGTGGTGTACTGGCTGTATTGCAGCTGCGTGCGCAAGGTGACGTCGGGGCTGAACGTGTGTTCCAGACGTGCGTTGAAGCTGTTGACGGTCTGGTCGGTGTGGTCGTCGGTGAGTCCGTACCAGTTGCTGTGGTTGACGTCCGCTGGACGGCCGTTGATCGGCGGCAGCCCGTAGTCGGGCTTGTCGTCATTGCGTTGCAGCAGGGCTGACAGGGTGATCTGCGTCGGTGTGCCGATACCCAGGCGCAGTGACGGAGCGATGCCGTAATCCTTGTTCGACGCGACGTCACGAGTGGAGTGCAGGTCCTGCCCAAATACGTTCACGCGCATGGCGGCGGTGTCGGACAGCGGCTGGTTGACGTCGGCGGTGGTGCGATAGCGGTCATCGGTGCCGACAGTGGCGGAGACGGTGCCAAACGCCTTGAGTTCGGGTTCCTTGCTGACCTGGTTGATCACGCCACCGGTGGAACCGCGGCCGAACATCATCGACGACGGACCCTTGAGCACTTCGATCGCCGACAAGTCGAAGATGTCGCGGTAGTACTGGCCCGGATCGCGAAAGCCATCCATATAGATGTCGGTGCGTGCGGTGAAGCCGCGCAGGTTGATGTTGTTGCCGATCTGGCCACCTTCGGCGCCGCCGATGGTGATGCCGGGTACGTTGCGCAGCGCATCCTGGAAGGAGGTCGCGCCCTGTGCATCCAGCAGATCACGGTTCACCACGACCACCGATTGCGGAATGTCGCGCAGTGCCGCCGGCACTTTCGCGCCGATGCTGGAACTGTCCACATCGTAGCGATTGCCGACCACGCTGCCGGTGACCTTGACCGTATCGAGGGTCTTGGTCTGTGCCAGCTGGGGCGTTGACGGCGCGGCAGCATTGGCAGACGGGGCATCGGTGGAGGAGGGGGTGGTCTGGGCCAGCGCAGACATCGGAATCGCGAAGGCAACCATCAGGGCAGCATGCAGCGGATTGGCGCGAAAATAGCGGGGCATGAAAGGGGCAGCCTTGTATAAATATTTTTAGAAACAGTGGGTTGGCATACTTCGTCGCAATGCCGCTGGCTGCTGCTGGCATTCATTGCAAATGCGAATCGTTACTATTATCACACGTAGTTACGAATCTGTGAAGTTGCTTAGCGTTGGCTGTTTCCTTCGTTCCACCGGGTATCGATCTGCTGGGCTGGCCGCACTTGGTTGACTGGCCGACCGCAGTTTCGGCTTGAGGCGTCCGTCGCCACCGCGACCCCGGGATCGATGCGCACTCCAGCGATGCTCCCGCGCGAACGCCGACCTGGCCCGCTGAGGAGAAATAAAAAGAGCCCCGCATTTGCATGCGGGGCTCTGGCTTGCGTATCGCGCTTTTGGCGCGACTATCACTGCAGGCGACTTACCAGATCTTCACCTGCTTGTCGGCGGAACGCACCATCGGGTCGGTCGGTTTGCACTGGAACGCGGTGGCGAACGCGGGCATGTTGGATGGCGCTGCGAACGCGCGGATAGATTCCGGAGCGTGCTCATTGGAGTTGATCAAGACCTCCTCACGCTGCTCGCGCATGCTGCCGCGCCACACTCTCGCCCAGTTCAAGAAGAAGCGCTGGTCCGGAGTGTAGCCGTCGATTTGCTTGGTGGCCTCTTCCGGATGTTGCTTCAGCGTGGCTTGCAGTGCGTCGTAGGCAACATTCAGGCCGCCCAGATCGGCGATGTTCTCGCCCAGGGTCAGCTTGCCATTGACGTGCAGGTCCGGCTTGTCCTTCAGAGGTGCGTAGACATTGAACTGCTGTACAAGCTTGTCGGTACGGGCATCGAATTGGGCCTTGTCGTCCTTGGTCCACCAGTTCTTCTGATTGCCGTCGCCGTCGAACTGGCTGCCCTGGTCATCGAAGCCGTGGCTCGACTCGTGACCAATCACCGCGCCGATGCCGCCATAGTTGATCGCGTCGTCAGCCTTCGCATCGAAGAACGGCGGCTGCAGGATCGCTGCCGGGAAGTTGATGGTGTTGGTGGTCGGATCGTAATAAGCGTTGACCGTCTGCGGGGTCATGCCCCATTCCTTGCGATCGGTGGGCTTGCCAATCTTGGCGATGTCGTACTGGTAGTTGAATTTGTTCGCCGCTTCGACGTTGGCGTAGTAGTTGTCCGGCTTGATGTCGAGGCCAGACCAGTCACGCCATTTGTCCGGATAGCCGATCTTCGGCAGGAACTTGTTCCATTTGTCGATGGCCTTGGCCTTGGTGTCTGCGCTCATCCAATCGAGATTCTCGATGCGCGCCTTCAGTGCGTCGCGCACATTGGTGACCAGTTCCTCGGCGCGCTGCTTCGCTTCGGGCGTGAACACCTTGGCGACATACAGCTGGCCCAGCGCTTCGCCCATGCCGCCGTTGACCGTACCCAGCACACGCTTCCAGCGCGGACGCTGTTGCGGCTGACCGGCCAGCGTGGTGCCGTAGAACGCGAATCGATTGTCCTGGAAATTATTGCTCAGGTACGGCGAGGCGTCGTCGATCGCGTGGAAGCGCAGATATGCCTGCCACTGGCTGGCCGGCGTGCTGGTCAGCATCTTGTCGAACTGGGCGAAGAACTTCGGCTGCGACAGCGAGAAGCCCTTGTCGATTTTCACGCCCTGGGCGTCGAAGAATTTTTCCCAGTTGAAATGCGGGGTGACCTTGTCGGCATCCTTGACGCTGACGAAGTGGTACTCGTTCTTCGTATCGCGTTCCTCGACCGGCGACAGCGAGGCGGCGGCGAGCTGGGTCTCGAACTTCAGTACGTCATCAGCCTGCTTTTTGGCGTCGGCGTCGGCGACACCGGTCAGCGCAAGCGCCTTGGCGATGTAGGCGACGTAGGCGTCGCGAATCTTCTTGTAATCCGGCTTGGTGTAGTAGTCCTTGGTCGGCAAGCCCAAACCGCCTTCGTTGGCGAAGGCGATCTGCATGTCGGCGTGCTGGAAGTCGGCGCCGGAGCCGAAGTTGAACACCTGGGGGTTGCCGTCGGCAAAGCGCTTGGTAATGAAGTCGGCGATGTCGGTGCCGTTTTTCAGGCCGGCAATAGCGTCGAGCTCGGGCTTGAGCGGCTCGAACCCGTTCTTCTCGATGGTGGCCTCGTCCATGCCTGAGCGGTACAGCCAGCCGATCTTCTGATCGACCGAGCCGGCTTTGGCGCTGTCGGCGTTCTTGCTGGCGGCATCGACAATGTCGTGCTGGGTTTTCAGGCTGCTTTCATTGAGGATGTTGAACGCGCCCCAGCTGCTCTGGTCAGCGGGAATCGGGTTGGCGGCGACCCACTTGGCGTTGACGAAGCCGTTGAAGTCCTGGCATGCCTCGTTGCTGGCACCGAGTTCGCTGATGTCGAACACGCTTTTGCCTGGGTTCGCTGCTGCGG
>JBAPPP010000418.1:0-2853 GCA_049280175.1 Rhodanobacter sp. | reverse complement strand
TTATTCCGACCTTCCGCTCCGGAGAGTGGCCAGATCGCAAGAGTGCGTGGTCCGAAGGGGCGACGGCCCTAAAACAGTCGCTCGCGAGAATTGATTTCTCAACCAGATCACTGAGTCTAATTGCGGTCTGCAGATATTCGCGCCAACCGCTCGTGATCCGCCCCCACTGAATTGGTCCACCTTGAAGTATGTCTTCGGACGGAGGAGAGGACCACAATGTTGAAGAAGCGTCATAAGCCGGAAGAGATCGTCGCCAAGCTGCGGCAAGTGGAGGTTTTGACGTCACAGGGAAAGTCTGTCGCTGACGCGATCCGGACGATTGGCGTGACCGAGGTGACGTACTATCGCTGGCGCCAGGAGTTCGGCGGGCTGAAGTCGGATCAGGTGAAGAGGCTGAAGAACCTAGAGGCTGAGAACGCCCGGCTGCGACGGGCGGTGTCCGACCTGACGCTCGACAAAATGATCTTGGCCGAGGCTGCCCGGGGAAACTACTAAGCCCTTCGCGCCGCCGCGCCTGCATTGATCATGTTCGATCCGAGCTGAGGCTGTCCGAGCGGCGGGTCTGCCGCGTGCTCGGACAGCATCGATCCACGCAACGCCGCATTCCTACGGGGCCAGACGACGAGGAGCGGCTGACCGCCGACATCGTCGAACTGGCTCGGCAATATGGCCGCTATGGCTATCGGAAGATCGCGGAGCTGTTGCGAACGACAGCGGGCTGGGTCGTCAATGACAAGCGGGTCGAGAGGATCTGGCGGCGCGAGGGGCTGAAAGTCCCCGCCAAACAACCCAAACGCAGCCGGCTCTGGCTGGCGGACGGCTCGTGCCTGCGGTTGCGCGCCGAGCGGCCTAACCATGTCTGGTCTTATGACTTCGTCGAGGATCGCACCCATGAGGGAAGGAAATATCGGATGCTGAACATCATCGACGAGTTCACGCACGAATGCCTGGCGATCCGGATTGATCGGAAACTCAAGTCCGTCGACGTCATCGATGTGCTCTCCGACCTGTTCATCCTGCGCGGCGTTCCCGAGCGCCTTCGCTCGGACAACGGACCGGAGTTCGTCGCCAAGGCCGTGCAAGACTGGATCGCGGCTGTCGGAGCGAAGGCGGCTTATATCGCGCCGGGCAGCCCCTGGGAGAACGGCTTCATCGAGAGCTTCAACGCTCGGCTCCGGGACGAGCTGCTGAATGGGGAGATTTTCTATTCGCTCGCGGAGGCCAGGATCGTGGTCGAAAGCTGGCGGCGCCACTACAACGCCAAACGCCCGCACGCGTCACTGGGCTACAAGCCTCCAGCGCCTGAAGTGTTCATCCCCGCGTTCGCCGCGCGGGCGGCTGCGCAATCCCGGCCAGCTGCGCCGCCCGCGCTAGCACACAGCCCCACCTTGAACTAACATTCGCCTCGGACCAGTCGATGGGGGCCGGTCAAGAAGGCTGGCAGCAATTGGGCGATTTTAGCCCAGAGTCCTTTGATGGTGCGCGCTGCGGCTTTTCGCAGGAGCGCCTTGAGCTTGGCGAAAGCGTTCTCGATCGGATTGAAGTCGGGACTGTAGGGCGGGAGATAGAGCAGCTTCGCGCCGGCCGTCTCGATAGCAGCGCGTATGCCTGCGCCCTTGTGCGATCCGAGGTTGTCCATGATGACGACGTCGCCGGGCTTGAGCTCTGGAACGAGGACCTGATCGACATAGGCTTGAAAAGCGCGGCTGTTGATCGGTCCGTCGAGAACCATGGGGGCGGTCATTCCGGTCAGGCGGAGGGCGCCAACAAAGGTGGTCGTTTTCCAGTGGCCATGGGGAATGCTCATGCGCAGTCTCTGCCCGCGCGGAGCCCGCCCGTATCGGCGCGCCATATTGGTCGAGGCCCAGGTCTCGTCGATAAAGACGAGGCGTTCAGGATCGAGATCGAGCTGCCCCTCGAACCAATCCTCGCGCCGTTTCACGACGTCCGGGCGATCTTGCTCGCTCGCATGCGCCGACTTTTTTTGCGCGTGATCTTGTGACGATCAAGGAAACGCCAGAGCGCTCCGTAGCTGACGACGACGTTCGTTTTGGCGAGAGCCTGTCGAAGCTCTTCAATCGTTATGTCGGGCGTCTCCTCAACCGCCGACAGAATCGCCGGCGCATGGGTTTCTGTCTTCTGCGAACGACGGTCGCCGCCCACCGCCTTTGGCGACGCGTCGCCCTGCGTGCGCTCCAACGCTCGCCATCGGCTTACGCTGGCGGCGCTCACGCCAAAGCGATCGCCCACCCTTCGTCCCGATGCTCCATCGGCCACGGCCCCAAGCACACGGGTGCGAAGATCCATCGACAGGGGTTCGGCCATTCCCGCCGGCCTCCAATCCGGCCGGAAGCTTGAATCACTCCATCGCCGATTCGGGAATCCCCATCCCGATTCAATCAGTTCGGATGACGCTCTAACGAGAGAGGCAGGAAATGCCGATTAATCTGAAGGTCCCCCAGGTGAAGGAATTGAAGCCGCGCATCATGGTGTGCGGCGTAGGCGGCGCTGGAGGCAACGCGGTCAACAACATGATCGCCGCCGGCCTTTCGGGGGTCGAGTTCATCGTCGCAAACACCGACGCGCAGGCTCTCGCCTCATCGCGCGCCAAACGAATCATCCAGATGGGTCTTCAGGTAACGGAGGGTCTTGGCGCTGGCGCCAGGCCCGAGGTCGGCAAGGCCGCAGCCGAGGAAGCGCTGGAGGAAATTTGCGATCACCTCGCCGGTTCCCACATGGTCTTCCTCACCGCGGGCATGGGTGGGGGTACCGGCACAGGCGCGGCCCCAGTCATCGCCGCAGCGGCTCGTGAGATGGGCATCCTCACGGTTGGTGTCGTCACCAAGCCATTCC
>JBAPPP010000417.1:0-5938 GCA_049280175.1 Rhodanobacter sp. | reverse complement strand
TCCTTCACCTTCGATGCGACCAGACCCACGATGCCGGCATGCCAGGATGGCTCGTACAGCGCCACGCCTACAGCATCGGTATACGCCGCACCGGCCACGATCAACTCGGCCTCGGCCACCATCGAGGCCTGCATATCGCGGCGCTCCAGATTGATCGTGTTGAGCTCCCCGGCATAGCCGCGTGCCTGCGCCGCGTCGTCAGTCAGCAGGCATTCGACACCCAGTCGCATGTCTTCCAGCCGTCCTGCCGCGTTCAGACGTGGGCCGACTGCGTAGCCGAGATCGCTGGCGCAAAGCGTCGCCACACTGCGCTTGCCGGCTTCGACTAGCGCGATGATGCCGGCACAACCGCGACCAGTGCGAAGTCGTTGCAGCCCTGCTTCGACCAGCACGCGATTGTTGAAATCCAGTGGGACAAGATCGGCCACCGTACCCAGCGCCACGAGGTCAAGCAGCACCGACAGATCCGGCTCGCCGCCGCTGGCAAAAGCAGCTTGCTCGCGCAACTGCGCCCGCAATGCCAGCAGCAGGTAGAACATCACGCCCACGCCGGCCAGCGCCTTGCTGGGGAACGCCTTGTTCAAGCGCGCGTCGTGTGCGCAAACATCACAAGGTGGGCTTGCATGCCCGCAGCTTTGAAGATCGACCAGATTGGGATTGACCATCGCATCGCATGCCGGCAACTGCTCGCCTGGAAGGTGATGGTCGGTAACGATGACGCGGATGCCATGCGCCTTGGCGGCAGCCACACCGGCCACACTGGCCACGCCGTTGTCGACGGTGACGATCAGCTGCGGCTTCGGCTGCATCGATTCGACGAAAGCCGGACTCAGCCCGTAGCCGTGAACGAAGCGATTGGGTATCGCATAACCAACCCGCTTTGCGCCCAGCAGTCGTAATCCACGCACGGCCACGGCGGTGCCGGTCGCGCCATCACAGTCGTAATCGCCGGCGACAAGAATCGTCCAGTCATCGCGGATCGCTTCGACCAACAGCGCGACGGCCTGCGTCATCCCACCCAGCGTCTGCGGCGACAACATTCGCGCCAGCCGATGTTCGATTTGCGCCGGGCCGAGTACGCCGCGTGCGGCGTAGACCTGCTGCAGAACAGGATGCACAGAGTCGGGCCAGCCGCTTGGTGAACCCTTGGCGTCGCGCCTGCGCAGCTGGAGCGCACCCGATGGCAGCGTGCTCAACGACCAGCCCCGCGCCAGATGCGCCAGCGATGCCACGGCTTGCGCAGCCATCGCTCACCGCTGGCGAAATGCAGGTAGACCGACTGCCGAGCCAGCAACGCATTCAACATCGGCCACCAGCGGGATTCGATGTCGCTGGCCGGCAGATCCTGCAGATCGATCAGCGAACCGACCGTCGCAGCGCCGACCGATTCAGGAGTACGCACTTGCAGCGCGACACCGGCGCGTTTGGCCAAGGCGCTCAGCAAAAGATCGTCGCTGACCACCCCGCTCAGGTCACTGTGGACACGGTCAGGCAAGCTACCACCGCCCCACAGCCACAGACTATTGACCGGCGCCAGACCACGCGCACGCCGTTCGGCATTCATCGGGTGCTGATGCAGCAGCACTTGGATTTCGTTCAGCAGCACGCGCCAACGACGCCCATCCGCGCCCTGCGGCAGGTGTTGCGACAGGTCCTCGCCCAACGCCTGCTCAGGCGCAGCGAAGATCGGCAACGAACTGTTCAATGGCAGTCGCAGATGCCAGCGATCCGGTGTAGAAATTTCCAGTTGCAGACCGGCTTCGTCGAATACCGGCCTTAGCGGTTCGGCCAGCGCCTGTGCTTCGGCCATATCCAGTTGCAGCTGACCGCAGGCCAGCAATCGCACCCCGTTCATATCGGGCTGCACCCAGGCGGGATCGGCCGACAGCCAGGTGAAGCCAGCGGCGTCTGCGGCGATGTAGTCACGCGTGAACGCAGCCGCCGGCAGGTCCGCGCCGACACCCTGGAAATAATCGCCCAGTCCAGCGAGATAGCCGGCGGTGCCCGAGGTCAGCCGATCGGCACGAGCCAGCAACTGACGCAGCGGATGGGCCAGTTCAAAATGCGCCAGCGCAGGCAGCCACAGTTGCAGCGATCGCTCCGGCTTGGTGCTCATGGCTACGCTTCCAGTCGTTCGTACAGTTCCAGCCACTCCGCATCCAGCGCTTCCTTCTCGCGGCGCAGCTCGGTCTGGCGCTGTCCCAGTCGCATCATTTCCTGGGTGGGACCGTTGTACGTGGTCGGATCAGCGAGCTGGGCTTCCAGCGCCGCCAGTTCGGCGTCGATGGTGGCCGTACGCGTCTCGATTCGCTTCACCCGCTGGCGCGAGGTTTTCTCATTCTCGCGCTGGGTAGCGGCGTTACGACGGCGCTCCTCGGGCGTTTCATCCGGCACGATCTTGACCACCGGCTTGAATGCCGGTTTGGCGGCGGCCGACCCCGCCTTGGCGGCCTTCTTGTTGGCGGCGCCGCGTGTACGCAGCCATTTCGCGTAATCGTCGAGGTCGCCGTCGAAGCTCTCCACGACACCGTCGGCCACGCGCCAGAAACTGTCACAGACCATGCCGAGCAGATGGCGGTCATGCGATACCAGCACCAGGGCACCGTCGAAGTCGGCCAAGGCATCGGCCAGCGCTTCGCGCATGTCCAGGTCGAGATGGTTGGTCGGTTCATCGAGCAGCAGCAGGTTCGGCTTGTCCCACGCGATCAGCGCCAGCGCGAGCCGCGCCCGCTCGCCGCCGGAGAAACCGTCCACCGATTCGAACGCACGATCACCCGCGAAATTCCAGGTACCGAGGAAATCGCGCATGACCTGGATCGCCACGCCCGGCGCCTTGTCCTGCAGGTGATCGAGCGGACTGGTGCCTTCGCGCAGGCTCTCCACCGTGTGCTGGGCGAAGTAGCCGATCTTCAGATCCTTGTGCGCCTTGCGGATGCCGATCAGCGGCTCAAGCTCACCCACCAGGGTCTTCACCAGGGTGGATTTACCCGCGCCATTGGGACCGAGCAGACCAATCCGATCGCCCGCTTCCAGACTGAAGCGAACGTCGCGCAAGATGATGTTCGCTTCGCCGCCTTCGACGGGATAGCCGGCCGTGATGTCTTCCAGCTGCAGCATGGAATCGGGCAGACGCCCCGGCACCGGGAACTGGAAACTGAAGGGGCGCTCGGCGCGCACGGCCTCGGTACCCGCCATCTTTTCCAGTCGCTTCATGCGCGACTGTGCCTGCTTGGCCTTGCTGGCCTTGGCCTTGAATCGATCGACGAAGGACTGCAGATGCGCCCGCTCAGCCTGCTCGCGTTCATGCGAAATCTGCTGTTGGCGCAGCTGCTCGGCACGCAGGCGTTCGAACGCACTGTAGTTGCCGGTGTACATCTTCGCCTTGCCGTCGTTGAGGTGCATGGTGTGCGTGATCACGCCATCGAGGAACTCGCGATCGTGCGAAATGATCAGCAAGGTGCCCTGGTAACGGCGCAGCCATTCCTCCAGCCACAGCACCGCATCCAGATCGAGATGGTTGGTCGGCTCATCCAGCAGCAGCAATTCGGACGGTGCCATCAACGCGCGGGCCAGGTTCAGGCGTACGCGCCAGCCACCGGAAAACTCGCGCACCGCACGTTCGTGCGTTTCAGGCGAAAAACCCAACCCGTGCAGCAGGCGGCCGGCGCGGGCACGCGCATCGTAGCCATGCAGCTCTTCGATACGATGATGCGCACGCGCCATCGCCTCGGTATCGCCGCGTGCGTCGGCGTCGTTTTCTTCCAGCAGCACGGCGGCGAGCTCTTCATCACCGCCCAGCACATAGTCGATCGCGGCATCCGGCAGTGCCGGGGTTTCCTGTTCCACCGACGCCAGCCGCAGCTTGGCCGGTATATCCAGCTCGCCAGCATCGCCCTCCAACTTGCCCTGCAAAGCAGCAAACAGGCTGGATTTGCCGCAGCCGTTACGGCCGATCACGCCCAGGCGCCATCCGCTCTGGATCACCAGGTCGATGTCGGAAAGCAGCAAGCGGCTGCCGCGGCGCAAGGCGAAGTGTCTGAAAGCAATCATTACAGGTGAGGTGTCCGGACCGGGCGAACAGCCGCCCGCAGCCGCCCATGATAGCCGCCATCGCGGTATTCTCGGTGAGCGGGGTGGTTGCGCCCGTGTGATGCCGAATGTCCATTCCGTCGCAATCGCTACCAACCAACGCGGCGTAATCCACACTATGCTTGCCACCATGTGGCGTAGCTTGGGTGGTTCTGCTACAACGACGCCGCATACAGCCTTGTCTGGAGAGGGGAGCCATGGTCAAGTTCACACGCAGTTTGCCGTTCATCGTCCTGCTGGTCGCCAGCGCCGGTTTTGCCGCGCCGCAGGTGGCCCGTGCGACCGGAGATACCCTGCTGGTACATCGCGTGCAGGAAGAGAACAGCATGAACCTGCCCAGCCGCGGTGAGAGCATGGCCCAGGTCGAAAAAACCTACGGCGCACCCATGCGCAAATTGTCGCCGGCTGGCGGTGATACGGCGAAGCATCCGCAGATCAACCGCTGGGAGTACTCCACGTTCATCGTGTATTTCGAGCACCAGCATGTGATTCACTCCGTGCTCAACACACCGGCTGGCAACAACACGAATCCGGCGGCCGTCAACTGATCGGCTTTCAACTGGCCCCGTTGCGCTGAATCGATTTTCCGACCGCGCGGCCTGTGGCGACACAGGCCGCGTTTTTGTGTGGGGGACGAAAACCTCGTCGTACACTTTGCAGCTCGGCGCCTCATTGGCGTCCTCGTGACCACCCGAGATATTCCATGATCGACCACTCTCTACGCCTGCCGGCGGAATGGGAACCGCAGGCCGCGGTGCTGATCGCCTGGCCGCACGCCGACACCGACTGGGCCGAGCGCCTGGCCGAGGTGGAGACCACCTATGTAGCCCTTGCTGCTGCCGTCACGCGCTTCCAGCGTCTGATCATCGTGGTCGCAAACAGTGCGCTGCGGGTGCATGCGGAGGCCCAGCTGAGCAAGGCTGCCGTCGATCTGACGAAAATCCGCTTCGTCGAATTGCCGTATGACGACACCTGGCTGCGCGACTCCGGGCCGATCACGCTGAAGGCCGGCGACAACCGCTTCCAACTGACCGATTTCCGCTTCACCGGCTGGGGTGGGAAGTTCGGTGC
Organism: Rhodanobacter sp.; assembly: GCA_049280175.1. Classification (GTDB taxonomy): domain Bacteria; phylum Pseudomonadota; class Gammaproteobacteria; order Xanthomonadales; family Rhodanobacteraceae; genus Rhodanobacter. The sequence continues at coordinate 778 of JBAPPP010000417.1, read as the reverse complement.
CGAACAGGACGATGCCCTGATCGCCGGGCTGGTCGAGGCCGGCGTGTTTGGCCACGCCGCCCATCAGCGCGTCGATTGGGCGCTGGAAGGCGGTGGCATCGAGAGCGACGGCGAAGGCACCGTGCTCACGACCTGGCGTTGCCTCGTCCAGCGCCATCCCGAGCAGTCACGTGAGGAGATGAGCAGCATCCTGCGCGACAGCCTGCACGCCTCACGGGTGCTGTGGCTCGACTATGGTTACCTCGAAGGTGACGACACCGATGCGCATATCGACACACTGGCGCGCTTCGCGCCGGGCGAGCGCATCGTGTTCCAGGCCTGCGACGACGCCAGCGATCCGCATCACGATGAGCTGCAACGCATGGGCGACGAACTGGCAGCGCTGCGTACCGTCGATGGCCGGCCCTATCGGCTGTATCCCCTGCCCTGGGCGAAACCCATTCTCGACCACGGCCGTCGCCTCGCCGCCTCATACGCGAACTATTTGATCGTCAACGGCGCCGTGCTGGTGCCGGCCTATGGCGACAAGGCCGACGATGAAGCGGCCCGCATCATCGGCACTGCACATCCGGATCGGGAAGTCGTGCAAGTGCCCTGCCGCCCACTGATCTGGCAGAACGGCAGCCTGCACTGCATCACCATGCAGTTGCCCGCCGGCCTGGCCTGAGAGCCGGTTCAAGGCTCTTGTGGGAGATTCGCAAGCTCACCGCCAAGCAGACACGTAGGTTGTGGTGAGCGCAGCGATGCCCAACATGCACTCCAACCTCCGGAAAAACGT
>JBAPPP010000416.1:0-2810 GCA_049280175.1 Rhodanobacter sp. | reverse complement strand
ATCGCCACCGGGTCCACCCGAGCCGGTCTTGCCCGACTACCGCCCCGAAGTGAGCGTGGACACCGCGTTGCCGTCGCTGGCGAGCCAGCTGGGTCTGGCCATGCTGGGCACCTACCATGATCGCGTGGGCGAGGATGACGCGGGTCAGTGGCAGGGTGCCCAAGGACCGGCCGGCAATACGGGTTGGCAGCCAAGCTCCGGCTGGGGCCGCGTCTTTGGCGCCGACAGCAGTGTCGGCTACGGCAGCAATGGCGTGGTCGACCACTACAACCATTTCCTGAGCGACGGCCCTTCCTACAGCTCCAGTCTGTATGGCTTCCAGACGGGGCTTGATCTATACCGTGCCGACGACGAGGGTCAGCACGACAGTGCCGGCATCTCGTTCGGCGCCGATCGCAGCAACAGTGACGTGCGGGGCATCTATGACGGTACCGAGGCCGGTACGGTGTCGATGGATGGATTCACCCTGGGCGGCTACTGGACCCGCAAGGGGGCGTCCGGCTGGTATGTCGATACCGTGCTGCAGGCGACGCGCTACGAGAACATTCAGGCCCGTTCGATCTACGGCCAGGATCTGAGCAGCGCCGGCTGGGGTCTGGCCGCCTCGATCGAAGGTGGTCGCCCGTACGCACTGAATGACAATTGGTCGCTGGAACCGCAAGGTCAGTTGATCTATCAACGCGTGTCGCTCGATGACGGGCACGATGACTACGGTGATATCCAGTACAACGGCAGCAATGCGCTGTACGGCCGGCTGGGCTTGCGCCTCGTGCATGGCTGGCGACTAGACAACGGCAATGCGCTGACCGCGTGGGCACGTGTGAACGTGTGGGATGTGATGGGTCCAAACCCGAAAACCACCTTCACCGGCCTGGACGGCCTCGATCCGCTGACCTTTCAGAGCAACCTGGGTGGCCACTGGGCGCAAGCACAATTGGGCTTGTCCGGTGTGGTCTCTCCCAGGGTCAGTCTGTTTGGCTCGCTCGATTACGACCGCACGCTGGGTGTGGGCAATGGGCATGCGGTAGGCGGACGCGTGGGATTGCGCCTCGTGTGGTAGCCGGGCGGTCGCGCGCTGAAGGCGCTCGCAGCACTAAAGAAAAGGCCACCGTTAGGTGGCCTGATACTTCGAATTTTGGTCGGGGAGACAGGATTCGAACCTGCGACTTCTACGTCCCGAACGTAGCGCTCTACCAGGCTGAGCTACACCCCGTGGGAAGCCGCGTATCTTAATCGTAGCGTCGAGGCTTGGCAACAGCCCAGGTGCATTTGGTCGATTAAATCACCGAAGAAGGTGGCTGGCCTTCTGCTAATCTTTACGGCTGCCGTCACGCGGTCTGTCGTGAGGCGTGCTTTCCCCATCGATAGCAGAGGATTTCATGGCGCTTACCCCGGCCCGCACCATGCCCGGCGTGCTCGAGCTGTTGCCGCTTGACCAGATCGCGTTCCAGCGCATGCTCGACGTGATCCGTCGCAATTACGAACTCTTCGGCTTTCTGCCGGTCGAGACGCCGGTGATCGAGTACTCCGACATCCTGCTGACCAAGACCGGTGGCGAGACCGAGCGCCAGGTGTACTTCGTGCAATCGACCGGTGCGCTCGAGAAAGAGGGCATGCCCGAGCTGGCGCTGCGCTTCGATCTCACGGTGCCGTTGGCGCGCTATGTGGCCGAGCATGAGTACGATCTCAGCTTCCCGTTCCGCCGGTACCAGATGCAGAAGGTGTATCGCGGCGAGCGCGCCCAGCGTGGTCGTTTCCGCGAGTTCTACCAGTGCGACATCGACGTGATCGGCAAGGATGCGCTGTCGGTGCGCTACGACGCCGAGATTCCTGCAGTGATCTACAGCGTGTTCCGCGAGCTGAATATCGGCGCGTTCACCATCCAGCTCAACAACCGCAAGCTGATGCGCGGCTATTTCGAGAGCTTGGGCATTGTGGACGGCGAGCAGCAGATGCTGGTGCTTCGCGAGGTCGACAAGCTGGACAAGCGCGGTGCCGATTATGTGCGCGATACACTGACTGGTGCGGCGTTTGGCCTGAGTGCCGAAGTGGCTGAGAAAATCCTCACGTTCGTGCAGGTGCGTTCAACTTCGCTGCAGGACGCGTACGACAAACTCGACGCATTGGGCGCCGGCCCGGAAGCGATGGAACAGGGCCGTGCCGAGCTGAAGGAAGTGCTCGGCCTGATCCACGCGTTTGGCGTGCCGGAATCGCATTACGTACTGAACCTGTCGATCGCTCGCGGACTCGATTACTACACCGGCACGGTGTACGAGACGACGTTGAACGACCATCCGCAGATCGGTTCGATCTGTTCCGGTGGACGTTATGAAAATCTGGCGAGTCAGTACAGCAAGTCGCAATTGCCGGGTGTCGGTATTTCGATCGGTCTCACTCGCCTGTACTGGCAGCTGCGCGACGCGGGTTTGATCAGCGCCGCACAGAGCACGGTCGACGTGCTGGTGACGCAGATGGATGTGGCGCAATTGCCGGCTTATCTCGCGTTGGCCAGCGAGCTGCGCGGTGCCGGCATTGCCACCGAAGTGGTGCTGGACGGCGGCAAGCTCGCCAAGCAATTCAAGTATGCCGACCGCGCCGGTGTCCGCTTCGTGATCGTGCTGGGTGAAGACGAGATCGCCAAGGGCGTCGTGACGGTGAAGGATCTGCGCCGCGGAGACCAGTTCGAGGTGGCGCGCACCGAATTGATCAAGACCCTGCGCGTGGAGCTGGAGCAAGCCGCAGCGATGGGCTAAGTGGCTGTCCACTCTCGCAACTAAAGGAGAGGGGTTCGCTACAGCGGTGTCGTAGGT
>JBAPPP010000415.1:0-6696 GCA_049280175.1 Rhodanobacter sp. | reverse complement strand
ACACAGGACAAGGCACGCGATATCCAGGCCGCTGAAGCTGCCTGGCAGATTGCGGCCGGCATGTTGGCCGACCCGCAGTACGACTTCATCTTGCTGGATGAACTCAACATTGCCCTTGTGAAGGGTTACATCGATGTGGAAAAAGTATGCGAAGCGCTGCGTGCGCGTCCTCCGCAGCAACATGTGGTGGTGACGGGCCGTGGTGCGCCGGATGCACTGGTCGAGCTTGCCGATACGGTCACCGAGATGCGCGTGGTGAAGCACGCCTTCCAGGCGGGCATCCGCGCGCAAAAGGGCATCGAGCTTTAGCCCATGGCGCCTACGCCTTGCTCCTGCACGCCCGCAAGGTTATTCATGCCATGACGACGGCATGGGCGATGTTTGCGGCGGTATTGATCGACGCGTGGTTGGGCGAACCATCGTGGGCGCACCCCTTGGTGGGATTCGGGCGTCTGGCGCGCTGGCTCGAAGAGCGGCTGTACGCTGACCGTCGTGGTTCGGGTGTCTGCGCCTGGTTGTTGACCGTCATACCGCTGGTGATCTTGGCCTGCTGCGCCGAGGCTGGGCTGGGCCGGTTATCGGCATGGGCGGCATTTATTTTCAATGTGCTGGTGCTGTATGCAGCCATCGGACTGCGCAGTCTGGGTGATCATGCGATGCCAGTGGCATCGGCTCTGCGCGACGGTGACATGGCGCGTGCCCGCCAAATGGTCGGGCGCATGGTCAGCCGCGACACGCTGCTGCTGGACGAGCAGCAGGTGGCTGCGGCCGCCACTGAGTCGGTACTGGAGAACGGCAACGATGCCGTGTTCGGCACGCTGTTCTGGTTCGCCCTGCTGGGAGCCCCCGGAGCATTGTTGTATCGGCTGGCGAATACACTCGATGCCATGTGGGGTTATCGCACGGCACGCTACGAGAACTTTGGCTGGGCAGCGGCGCGCATCGACGACGTGCTGAATTATGTTCCTGCGCGACTCACCGCACTGAGTTACACGTTGCTTGGCCAGACAAGCCGCGCATGGCGCTGCTGGCGCACGCAAGCAAAGCTGTGGGACAGCCCGAATGCAGGGCCGGTCATGGCGGCAGGTGCCGGTGCGCTGGGAATCCAGTTGGGAGGCGCCGCGCCATATGACGGAGTCTGGGAATCGCGCCCGGATCTTGGCGAAGGCGACCTACCAGACGCTGAGGCCATCGCGCGCGCGCTGGCGCTGGTGCGCCGCAGTGTGGTGCTGTGGTTGGTGGTGGCGTTTCTATGGGGTGGGCTAGCTCATGCTTGAACACGGCGGACGTTTGTTGCGCGCTGCGCGCACCTACGGGATAGCGCCAGCGGACTGGCTCGACTTGTCCACGGGCATCAGTCCTTTCGCATGGCCAGTGCCACCCATACCAGCCGACGCGTGGGCGCGACTGCCCGATGATGAAGATGGTCTCGTCGAGGTGGCGCAGGCTTACTACGGAGCGCCAAAGCTGCTGCCTGTCGCCGGCTCGCAGGCGGCCATCCAGACGTTGCCCCTGCTGCGGTCCATGTCGCGGGTGGGGGTCATTGCGCCCGGTTACAACGAGCACGCCCATGCGTGGCGGCGTGCCGGTCATCAAGTGATCGAGCTTGCGGCAGGAGAGTTGCTGGCGCGAGTCGATAATGTCGACGTGATGGTGCTGATCCATCCGAACAATCCCGGCGGTGATCGTTTTGATCTCGCGACTTTGATCGCCTGCCATGCACGCCTGGCAGCTCGCGGTGGCTGGCTGATCGTGGACGAGGCTTTCATGGATGCCTCGCCTGACGACAGCCTGTGTCCGCATACGGCCAACGAGGGTCTGATCGTGTTGCGCTCGGTGGGCAAGTTTTTCGGCATGGCGGGCGCGCGCGCAGGTTTCCTCTGTGCCAACACCAGCTTGCTCGATGCAGCGCGTGAGCAGCTTGGCCCGTGGACCGTGAGTGGCCCAGCCCGCTATGCCTTGCGGCAAGCATTGGCCGATATCGCATGGCATGCGCAGGCACGTACGCGCCTGCAGACATGCAGTGCACGGCTTGCGCAATTGTTGACAACGCACGGCATCGCTCCTACCGCAGGCTGCGCGTTCTTTCAGTGGTGGCGGAGTGACCGAGCGGGCGATGTGCACCGCGCACTCGCTGAGCAAGGCATTCTCACGCGCCTTTTTGATCAGCCTCGCAGCCTTCGTTTCGGCTTGCCGGAAGACGACACTGCCTTCGCGCGACTGGATGCCGCCCTGACACGGTGTCCGCGATGAGCGGCGTCCTGATGGTGCAAGGCTGTACCTCCGACGCTGGCAAGAGTGCGTTGGTGACCGGGCTGTGTCGTTGGTTGCACCGACGCGGCATACGTGTGGCGCCGTTCAAGCCACAGAACATGGCACTCAATTCGGCTGTCACGGTGGATGGCGGAGAAATTGGTCGCGCGCAGGCGGTGCAGGCACAGGCGGCGGGACTCGATCCCCATACTGACTTCAATCCGATACTGCTCAAGCCCAATAGCGATGTCGGGGCGCAGGTGATCGTGCACGGTCACGCGATCGGCAACATGGACGCACGCCATTATCACGACTACAAGCGCGTGGCGATGGATGCGGTGCTGGCTTCGCATGCGCGGCTGGTCGCGCAATACGATGCAGTGATTGTCGAGGGCGCCGGCAGCCCCGCTGAAATCAACCTGCGCGACCGTGACATTGCCAACATGGGTTATGCCGAAGCCGTGGACTGCCCCGTAGTGTTGATTGCCGACATTGACCGCGGCGGGGTGTTCGCGCATCTGGTTGGCACGTTGGCGCTGTTGTCCGAGAGCGAACGCAAGCGGGTAGCAGGCTTCGTCATCAACCGTTTTCGCGGTGACATGGCATTGCTGCAGCCAGGCCTGGATTGGCTGGAACGCGAAACCGGCAAGCCGGTGCTAGGTGTGCTGCCTTACCTGCATGGCCTGCAGCTGGAAGCAGAGGATGCGTTGCCGCGTCATCGCGAGCACAAGCCGCAGGCGCGGCTGCGCGTGATGGTGCCGGCCTTGCCACGCATCAGCAATCACACCGATCTTGATGCCTTGCGCGCGCATCCCGATGTCGAGCTGACCGTCTTGGGTCCCGGTGAGTTGCCGACGACCTGCGATCTGATCGTGCTGCCGGGCTCCAAGTCCACTCGCGCCGATCTGGCCTGGCTGCGCGCGCAGGGCTGGGCGCAAGCCATTGCCAGGCACCTGCGCTACGGTGGCAAGGTGATCGGTATTTGCGGCGGTTTTCAGATGCTGGGGCGCGTCGTGCACGATCCGCACGGTATCGAAGGCGAGCCTGGTTCAACGGAAGCTTTGGGGTGGCTCGACATGGAGACCGTGCTGGAGCCGCAAAAGCAGTTGCGTCGCACGCATGGCCGGTTGTCATGGACGGATGTTCCGATCAGTGGCTATGAAATTCACTGTGGTATCAGTCACGGTGATGCGTTGACGTGTCCATCGAGTCTGCTTGATGACGGACGGCGCGATGGTGCGTTGTCCGCGGATGGGCAAATTCTCGGCAGTTACCTGCATGGCTTGTTTGATCAGCCGCAGGCATTGTCCGCGTTGCTGGCGTGGGCCGGTGTGCGCGATGCTGCGCTGGTGGACGTGCATGCCCTGCGCGAAGAGAGTATCGACCGGCTGGCCGATGCCGTGGAGAATCATCTGGATAACGGCGCGCTGCTCAGACTGATCGGCATGGGAGAACCGTCATGCGCACACTGATTTTAGGAGGCGCCCGCTCGGGCAAGAGTGCGCTGGCCGAGCGACTGGCGCGTGAATCCGGGCAAGCGGTGGTCTACATCGCCACCGCTCAAGCGCACGATGCGGAGATGGCAGCCCGTATCGCACATCATCGTGATCGTCGCCCGGCGCACTGGCAAAGTGTGGAAGAGCCGCTGGCGTTGGCAGATACCTTGCGCGCATACGCCCGCCCCGATCGTTGCGTGCTGGTCGACTGCCTTACCCTGTGGCTCAGTAATTTGCTTGGCGATGCCGACGACAAGCGCCTAGGGCGTGAATGCGAAGCCTTGCTCGATGTGTTGCCTGCGCTGCCTGGTGAGTTGCTGTTTGTCAGCAACGAGGTTGGGCTCGGCGTGATACCGATGGGTGAGTTGACGCGTCGCTTCGTTGATGAGGCGGGGCGCCTGCATCAGGCCATGGCGGCCCGCTGTGAGCGTGTGTTGTTTGTGGCGGCGGGCTTGCCGCTGCCTCTCAAAGGAAATCTTGCATGAGTCATGATTGGTTGTACCAGCCGTGTGCCGTCAGCGACGCGTACAGCGAAAACGCTGCCCGCGATCATCAGGCACAACTGACCAAGCCACCGGGTTCACTCGGTGCGTTGGAAACGCAGGCTATCCGGCTGGCCGGATTGCAACGTAGTGCGCGACCAACGGTGCAGCAGGTGTGGATCAGTGTGTTTGCCGCTGATCATGGTGTTGCTGCGGAAGGCGTGTCGGCTTTCCCACAAGTAGTGACGGGCGAGATGGTGCGCAACTTCGCTCACGGCGGCGCCGCGATCAGCGTGCTTGCGCGGGCCCTCGGCGCCCAGCTGGAGGTGGTGAATCTGGGCACGGTGAATGATCCTGGCGAACTGCCTGGGGTGCGTCGGGCGATCATCGCGCCGCAGACGCATAATTTCTGCGAGCAAGCGGCGATGACGCCGGTCCAGCTTGATGCCGCATTGCGCACAGGTGCCGACAGCGTTGCGCAAGCTCTTGCCACTGGCGCGCAATTGTTCATCGGCGGGGAAATGGGCATTGCCAACACCACGTCGGCAGCGGCGCTGGCCTGCGCTTTGTTGGGCGAGTCGCCCGCTACATTGGCCGGTGCGGGCACGGGGCTGGATGCGAAAGGCATCGGGCACAAGGCCGAGGTGATCGCACGCGCGCTGGCTCGCTATTCCGATGATGCGGATGCGCTGGTCTGGCTGCAGCGCGTGGGCGGCTTCGAGATCGCGGCGCTGACGGGTGCCTACATAGCGGCGGCACAGCATGGCATGGCGGTGCTCATCGATGGATTCATCAGCACCGTTGCCGCACTGGTTGCCGTACGCATCAATCCTGCTTGCCGTGCTTGGATGTTTTTTGGTCATCGCTCGCACGAACAGGGACACGCGCGTGTGCTTGCTGCACTGGATGCCGATCCGTTGCTGGATCTTGGCTTGCGCCTGGGCGAAGCCAGTGGTGCGGCAACGGCCGTACCTTTGCTGCGTCTGGCCTGCGACCTGCATGCGGGCATGGCAACGTTTGCCCAGGCGGGAGTGAGCAACGCATGAGCGGAAGCATCGAACTGCTTCGCCACGGCGACACTGGCCAGAGCAGTTATCGGGGCCAGCTCGACGATCCGCTCAGCACACTGGGGTGGTCGCAGCTGCGTGCGGCGACGGCGGGTCGTCGGTGGGATGCCATCGTCACTTCGTCGCTATGCCGTTGTGCTGATTTTGCGCGGGAGCTGGCCACGAAGCAGGGCGTGCCCCTGCGTGTGGACAGTCGACTCGCGGAGTATCACTTCGGTCATTGGCAGGGGGTGAGCATCGAACGGCTTGCACAGGAGCAGGGTGATGCACTGGGAAAGTTCTGGGCTGATCCAGTGACGAACCCACCGCCAGGTGCTGAACCGTTCGCCGCATTTCGTGATCGCCTGTCTGCGGCATTGAACGATATCGCCCAGGAAGCGATCGCGCAGCGGGTGCTGGTGGTGACCCACGGCGGTGCCATCCGTCTGCTGCGCTGCGAGTCCGAGGGGCGAGATTTTGGCGATATGGCCAGCATTGACGTGCCGCATGCTTCGCTGCATCCATTGCCTTGGCGAGTATCAGCCTGATGCGCTCGTTGCTTGCCGCGCTTGGTTTTCTCACCCGGGTGCCGGTGCCCGCGTGGGTATTCAAAGATGACGGGGCAACGAAAGCGTCGCTGGCCTGGTACCCCGCGGTGGGGTTGCTGGTCGGTGGTGTGCTTTGGAGTTTGGCCTGGCTTGGCAGCCAGTTGCCGCCGCTGCTCCTGGCCGCATTGCTCTTGCTCGTGTGGACCGGATTGACCGGCGCCCTGCACCTGGACGGCCTGGCCGACAGTGCCGATGCGTGGGTCGGTGGTCTGGGTGATCGTGAGCGTACGTTGGCGATCATGAAGGATCCACGTAGCGGCCCGATGGGCGTGACTGCCGTGGTGCTTGTGTTGCTGCTCAAGTTCGCCGCACTGGCGAGCCTGCCGCTCGCCCACACGGCGGTGTGGCTGGCGCCGATGTTGGCGCGTACGGCAATCACGGCGGCCTTCCTTTGTACGCCTTATGTACGTAGCCAAGGCCTTGGCAGTGCGCTGACACATGCGTCCCGACTGGCGTGCATAGCCGGCGTAGTGTCAGCTGTTGCACTTGCCGTATTTAGCGGATGGCATGGTGTGCGTGCTTTGTTGGCCGTGTCGGTGGTGTTTGCATGCTGGCGGTCTGCCTGCATGCATCGCCTGGGAGGCATGACGGGCGACACGCTGGGAGCACTGACCGAACTCGCCGAAGCGGCAGTGCTGGTCGTGCTCGTCTAAGGGCCTGTCTATAGTCTCCCTGTGGTCCGCGTTTGGTCTATACGTACTTGCCCAGAGATCGCCTCAGGACTTAAGGGCAGAGGAGGAGGCACAGCGGCACTGCGTAGGTTGGGGTGAGCGTTAGCGATGCCCAACGTTCCCGCGGGCCCGTGTTGGGC
>JBAPPP010000414.1:0-2718 GCA_049280175.1 Rhodanobacter sp. | reverse complement strand
GAAAAGGGTTTCATCCTGCGATATGCCTCGTCAACCAAGCGCTACTGCCAAATCATTGCCTGGAAGAAACACCAGAACCCGCACTTCAAAGAGCAGATGAGCATCATTCCATCACCCGAAAGCCTCGGGTTTGATGTTCATGGAACAGGGTCAAAGCCTGAGGCCTCACCGCCATTGAATGAGGCTAAAGCCTCAGGCATTTCTGATGGTGCGGCACACCATCAAGTTCCATGTGAAGAAAAGCTGGACGAAAAGCCTGAGGCATTACCCCCCATGGACGGGGGGGTAAACCCGGCTGATTCCCTCTTCTCTGATTCCCGATTCCTGATTCCTGATTCCCTTCAAGATCAAGAGCTCTTGAGCGAAGGGGTCAAAAAGCCAACTCCGCGCTTCGACGAGTTCTGGTCGCTCTACCCGGTCAAGAAGGGCAAAGCCGAAGCCGCGACGAAGTGGAAGGCTCGCAACCTCGACGCCATCGCCGACGTGATCCTCGCGGACGTCCAGAAGCGCAAGACCCATGACCAGGACTGGGTCGACGGCTACATCCCTCACGGCAGCACCTACGTCAACGGCAAAGGCTGGGAAGACGGCCTGAAGCCGCTGCGCTCGAGCGTCATCGCCATCGCCGCGCCTAGCAAGACCCTCACCGCCATTCAGAAACTTGAGGCACGCAAACATGCAAACCTGGATCGAGAACGAGATCTTGCTGGGCTTCCAGAAGCTCATGACCTTAGGCTTGGATCGCCAGCCCGCGGCAGATCTGATTGAGGGTACGCTGCTGACGTGGGTTGAAGCTGTGACGCACGGCAAACGCTGGGAACAGGACCGCGATACCAACCGCATTCGTGATGCCTTCGCCACGTTGGCAGCGACCTGCAACGTCTGGCCGTCACCTGCCGTGTTCCTGCTGGCTGTTCCACCAGCGTCAAAACAGCGGCCCGTTTCTCGCCTCGATGACGAGCAGCGTCGAGCTAGCGGCTTGCGCCATATCGCCGAGATCTGCAAACAGCTGGGGATCGAACGATGACACCGCTGCGTGATGACCTGGTCGATGCACTCAAGCGCCACCCCATGACCTGCAAGCAGGCCGCTGAGGCTGTCGGCACAACCCCGCGAATCGCCCAGCCAGCGCTGAATGTGCTTTGTGAGAAAGGCGTTATCCGCAGGCATGGGTTCTTGAAGGAAAAGCGGTCGTCGATCTTGTTCGAGGTCGTCGACGCCACGAATAGCCGCTTCACACGCGCGCCGAAGGAGGCTGCATGAGCCGAATCCAATCTTTGTTCGTGATCGGCACCAGCTACAAAACCGTTGATCTGCCGGGCCGGAACGTGTGCGAGTACACGCTCGAATGGCTGGACAGCAGCAAATACAGCCACGGCGTTGCCCTGTGGAGAGACGCCAAAGGCCTGCTGCATTTGCAGAACATCGGGGACTTTCAATTGCCAAAGGAATCGCCATGACCACCATCAACCACACCCTGCGCGATCGCATCGCCGCGAAACTGCGCGAGAAGCCGATGACCGCCAACGACCTCGCTGCGCAGCTCGACGTCGGCTGGATGGGCGTGGCGTCCTCGCTGCGTGGGATGCACCAGGCGGGGCTGGTGCGCAAGCGCAAGTGTGTCGGCAGTGAGACGAATGCGCTTTGGGTGGCGGCATGAGTGCTCAGCCCAACACGCAGCCCGCGGCGCAGTCCATCCGCCTGGTGCTTCCATATCCGATCAGCGGAAACGCGTACTGGTCCAGTCGCGTCGTGACCTCGAAGAAAACGAAGCGCCCGATCGTCATCACCTACGTCACCGACGAGGCTCGCCAGTACAAGCAGGACGTGGGTCGTCTCTGCGCGCTGGCAGGCATCCGCAAACCCATCCTTGGCCGCGTGCGTGTCGTGATCGACCTCTACCCGCACCGTCCGCTCGACTGGGCAAAGCGCGCGAAGAAAGATCCCGACAACTGGGCCGACACCGTGCAGTGCCTGGATCTCGACAACGCCCGCAAGGTGCTCAACGACGCGCTGAAGAACATCGCGTTCGAGGACGACAAGTGGATCAAGTCCGATGGTGGTGAGATCTGCGAACCCGATGAGCATGGCGCGCGGGTGGTGGTGACGATCACGCCGATTGTGCGCAAGCCGATTGCGCCGGGGTTGTTCCCATGAGCGATACGGCGCTGCGGCTGATCGTCATCTTCGGTTTGTCTTTCATCTTCGCCGCACTTGGCGCCCCGCGCTGGGCTGCCCTGGTGTGCGCTGTGGTGACTAACTACGTCCTCGACAGGAGCTTCGGATGAGCATCCTCTGCTGCCTCGGCTTTCATCGCTGGTCGCCGCTCTACGACGGACCCCGTCATTGCGGTTGCTGGTGCCGCGGCTGCGGCATGACGGTGCGCGTATGAGCATTCGACTGCGCTGGATTATTCCTTTCCTCGGCTACCGCGAGATGTCGATTCAACAGACGGTCGCGCTCGATCTCGATCAGCGCTACGTGTGGCAATCGTTCGAAGCCGAGTGGCTCGGCATCGGCGTGACGTTCTGGGTGCGCGCCAAGGGCTTCCGCGTATGACGCCCTCGCAATGCTCCACCTGCAAGCACTTCCTACCGGACGACAGCAACGCCGAGGCAGCGATGGGCCGATGCATGCACGACGCTCGGCATGGGTATTGGTTTCCGGGTGAGTGGCATCGGTGTGGGGATCACGAGGCGAAGGAGGTCGACGATGCTG
>JBAPPP010000413.1:0-3028 GCA_049280175.1 Rhodanobacter sp. | reverse complement strand
GGGTAGTCCCCTAATTTCCCGCAACTTGTAGGAGCGCACCCTGTGCGCGAAAGGCCTGCGGGAAAACCCTACGGAGCATCGCGCACAGGGTGCGCTCCTACAGAGTTTCGACGACGATAGTCGGTAGCTCAGGCTTCGGCCGGCAGCGGATGCGGAAAGCGGATGTGGGCGATGTTTTCATGCCCGGGACGCGTCTGCAGTTCCAGCGGCCACTTGAAACGATCGCTGATGCGTTGAGCGATTGCCAATTCAAAGCCGTGCCGGTCGGCACCATGCGCACGCGCCGGTCGGGAGCCATCAGGGACCATCAGTGGATCCGCATGATTGCTCACGCTCACTTCGCCAGGCAGCACGCTGATCACCACACGCCCCTGTTCGGTTTGCTGACAGGCATTGCGGATCAGTTGCCAGCACAGCACCGAAAACACCCGTGATGATCCTTGCAGCGCAAACCGCGCCGACTCCTCTAGCTCCAACTCGATCGGCCGTCCGACCAGCAGCTCACGAGCCGATTCCAGCTCATGCCGCAACACATCGTTGACGACAAAACGCTCGCTGTCGAGGCCGGTGTCGGACTCACGTGCGAGTATCAACAATGCTTCGACCAGCGCTTCCATTTCACGCGTAGCCCGCTTGATACGGTGCACCGAGCGGCAGCCGAAATCACTGAGGCCATCTTCGTCAGCCAGCATGTCGGCCGACATCTTGATCACCGTGAGTGGGCTGCGCAGCTCATGGCTGGCGTCACGGGTAAAGTTGCGCTCGCGTTGGTTGTAGCCAGCGATCCGCGTGGCAAACCCATGCAGCCCGCTCGCCAGCGCGGCGACATCGGAATCGGTATCCAGCGACAACCGGCTCAACTGCAACGCGTCCGGATCGGACTGCTGGCCATCCCATCGATTGATGATACGTGCCAGCGCACGCACCGGCAGCCATCCGCGACGGGTGGCGGACCAGGCGAGCGTGGTGGTGATCACGATAACCGCGATCACAGCAGCCACCGGTGCGACGTCGTAAATGCCCATCACACAGATGATCCCCACAGCCAGGAACTGCAGGCCAAACACCCACGCGATACGGCGCCGGAAGGCGCCCACACGGAATGTGGCCACTGGCTTTCTCCTGCTGTCCATTACCCTCGCCGTATCCGTCTCAAATCGACTGGGCGGTGGTTGCCACCTCTGATTCAAGATCCGCGAGGCGATAACCGGCCGAATGGATGGTGTGTAGCAGGGGCCGCGCGAAGGGTTTGTCTATAACTCGGCGGAGGTTATACAGATGCGAGCGCAAGGTATCGGAGTCGGGCAGCGTATCGCCCCAGATCTCGCGTTCGATGTCGCGCCGGCTGACGACGCGCGGCGATTCGCGCATCAGGATCGCCAGCAGCTTCAAGCCGATCGGCGATACCACCAGCTCCTGCCCCTCACGGGTCAGCCGCAACGTCGCGGTATCCAGGGTCATGTCGCCCACCGTGAGCACCTCCGTGGAGACCTGGCGGCGATCACGGCGGATCAGTGCGCGCAATCGCGCCTCCAGCTCACGCACTTCGAACGGCTTGACCAGGTAGTCATCGGCGCCCGCTTCGAGGCCTACCAGCTTGTCCTCCAGGGTATCGCGCGCTGTCAGCATCAACACCGGGGTGGATTTCTTCGCCTCCTTGCGCAGCTTGCGACAGACTTCCAGCCCGTCCAGGCCAGGCAGCATCAGGTCCAGCACCATCACGTCGTAGCTGTTGGATACCGCCAGATGCAGGCCGCTGACACCGTCGGCGGCGTAGTCGACTGAATAGCCGCGGCGCTCAAGGAACTCACCGACCATTTCGGCGATCTGGCGATTGTCTTCAACCAGAAGAATCAGTCCCGCTTGTTCGTCATGCACTGTCATGTCGTCCTCGCTTGCTTGGCTTCACATATGTGAAGAGCTAACCGTCAATAGGGTGAGCACAACGTGAAAGGCACGCAAGTCATTCAGAATGCGTTCGATTTTTATCCTCAATGCAAGAGCGGTTGCAGCTGATTCCAGACGGTTTGCAGCACTTTCGGCTCCGCGCTGGCGACCGGATGCAGCCCGTCCTCCTGCATCAGCGCGGGATCAAGCGCCACGCCGTCGAGCAGGAACGGCACCAGTGCGGTGTGCCGGGTTCGGGCCAGATCCGCATAGACCGCCCGCAGGCCATCGCGATACTGCGGGCCGTAGTTCACCGGCAGTTCGATGCCAACCAGCAGCACGCTGACCTTCGCCTGCTGCGCCGCATCGATCATCGCCACCAGGTTGTCGTGCAACAGCGGCAGCGGCAGTCCACGCAAGCCGTCATTGGCGCCAAGTTCGAGCACCAGCACCGCCGGGTGGTACTTCTGCAGCAGCGCTGGCAGACGGTTGCGCCCGCTCAGCGAGGTTTCGCCACTGATGCTGGCATTGATCGCGGTCCACATCGGCACCATCCTGCCTAGACGCGCATCCAGCAGCGATACCCAGCCGGACTCGACCGGTATGTTGTGTGCGGCGGACAACGAATCACCCAGCACCAGCACGGTTTTCGGCGTCGCCGCCTGAACCGTGCCGATGCCACACAAAAGCAGCAAGCCGCACCACATCAACCAGCCAAGGCATCGACGCATGAGTGATTCTTCCCGTCTTCTTCTCGAAGCCTGCGATGTTAGCAAGTCGGTCAGCGGTCCCGAGGGGAGACTCGACATCCTGTACGACGTCAGCCTGCAGATCCGTTCGGGCGAAAGCTTCGCTATCGTCGGTGCCTCCGGCTCCGGCAAGACCACCCTGCTCGGCCTGCTGGCCGGGCTCGACACTCCCGACACTGGCAGCATCCAGCTCGATGGTCATGCACTGGAAAAGCTCGACGAGGAAGCGCGGGCAGACCTGCGCCGTCAGTTGGTAGGTTTTGTGTTCCAGTCGTTCCATCTGCTGCCTGCACTCACCGCCGAGGAAAACGTGATGCTGCCGCTGGAGCTGGAAGGCAGCAGCGCCGCCCGGCCGCGCGCACGCGCTGCACTCGAAGCGGTGGGCCTGGGTG
>JBAPPP010000412.1:0-3159 GCA_049280175.1 Rhodanobacter sp. | reverse complement strand
CATCTGGAACGGGTGCCAGGAACACCGGACTTGCTCGACGACATCCTGCGGCCCAGGCCGTGACCCAGCCCACGCCTCGACAGATGACAAGCTTCAACCTCATGATCGCAAGACAATGCTTCCGCAGCGGAAGGCCTCGAGCTGCGGGTGCGACAACGCTGGAAGCGATTTCTGTGTTCAGGTCGAATCTGGCGCATGAGTAGCTCGCCCGGTGCTTGAATCGCGGCAACCTTGATGGGCGCCGCGCAATCATTTTGACAAGTGGAGATCAAGATATGAAATGTCGGCCATGGCAAGAGTCTGCGCGGCGAGTGTGGACGCGTGCTGCGCTGGTGACCGGTCTGTGCCTCATGACGACAATCGGCTACGCGGCTTCTTCAGAAGAGCCGGCATGGCGCCAGACGGTGCGTGCGTTCGCGGCGAGCAACTTCAAGAATCCCGCCTGGGGACTTTCGCATTCCGAGCGTGACTACGAGCTGGCCAGTCAACTGGCCGCATCGGATCATGTTGTGCTTGATGACGATGTGCTTTTTGCCGCGGCGTACCTGCATGACATGGCTGCTTTCAAGCCCTGGGAGGTCGAAGGAAAGGATCACAGCGATGTCGGCGCGATGACGATCGACAGCGTCCTGAAGGGCACGAACTTTCCGGCTGACAAGTTCGAAGCGGTCCGCGGCGCGATCCGGACGCATATGTACTACCGCACGCCTGTTGGCCCTGAAGCGACCTACCTTCACGATGCCGATGCGCTCGACTGGCTTGGAGCGATCGGCATCGCCAGAGTGCTGGCGCTCGCTGATCCGCACGGCCAAAGTCCGACCATGCCCGACGAGGTCGCGCTGGTCGAGAAAAACATGAAGGTGGTGCCTCCGCACATTGTCTCGCCGGCTGGTCGTTCCCAAATCGCAGCGAGGATCGCAGAGGGCACCGAATTCTTGAAAGAATTACGTAGCGAGTCCGACGACTTTCGTTCGCTCTAGACAAGCTGCGTGCTTCGCTGCCGGTAATGCAAGCGATGCCATGTCCCTTGACGACGCATCGAAGGCGCCCCCCCGCAGAGACGTTGGCTTTGCAGCGATTGTGAGCCTCGTCACCCACACGGCGTACGACCCGTTCCGATCCCGAAGCGGCCCTCGCTGCCGAGGCCAGCGCGAACTTGCCGATTGGGCCGCCTATTTGTGCGTGGCCAGGACGCCGCGGTCAACATACCTGATATGCCCGACCCATACGGTTACGGCTTTCGTTTCCGTATGGACGACGCCAAAAGCCCCGAAAGCAGCAATTAATGTGGCTGCCGTCGACAGCCGATAAGAAGGGCGTGTGGTGTCGCAACATCTGGGGCCATGGAGGGGCCCCAGCACACTCCCTTTTTCTCTTCACACTGCTTCGTGACCTTGAGCACCATCAACGCCAATCGGCTTACAAGCATGGCTATGAGGTATGTATCAATGAAAACTTCTAAGGCTGCGATCAGGCAATGCTTCGTTATTGCTATCGGTTGTCTAATTTACACGACACAGATTAAAACATCGTCCGCTCAAGCCGTTGATGCGCCTTCCTACGTAAGAAAGGTGCTTTATGCCAACGATGAGTTGCTGCTTAACGCTATTCACCGCGGCGATCGAAATACATGGTGGCGACTTACCACATCTGATTTCATGTACGTCGAGGAAGGAGAAGTCTCACGTCGTGAGCAGTTTTTGAGCGAACTTGAAGATGACGGCTCAATGCCACTCATCATTCGAAACTACGAAGTGAAAGTCATTGGCGACACTGCACAGGTTTTTCATCAAGACGACGTTCCACAGCGTCCTGGTGGCGCAGACGAAAGAAATTCGCATCTTCTTATGACTGAGACCTGGCAGCGCATTCATGGTGAATGGCGACTGCGAATAGTGCATACCGATCGGATTAGGAATAACCCATCCCCCATCCTGCTGACATCTCATCAAATCGATGAGCTGGTGGGCACCTATCGCAGCGCCGATAATACTTACATAGTTGAACGCCAAGGCAATCGAATTCTTGGTGGAAGAACGGGAAAACCTCTTACTGAACTGATGGCTGAAACGCGCGATGTGCTTTTCCAATCGGGTAATGTGTATCTTCGTCGTGTCTTTCAGCGTGACACGCATGGCAATGTCACAGGCTTCATTGATAGAAGCGAAACCGATGGTCTCTCATGGGAGCGTGGGAGATCCGACTAGCTCGTATCTATATTTCTGACGATGTCGTTCTGGCTCACATGAATTGAACCGTGAGTGTGAGACTGCAGCCCCAAGCTATTCGGATGGCTTGGCGGACGACGTCTACGTCAAATCGTTCGGCTGTGGCGACGGAACGTGGCGGCTGTCACCTTGGCGCCAAAACCTTGGCGAGCCCGTCCACCGTGTCCGAAACGCGCGTCAAATGCGGGTAGCGCAGCGGACCCTGATAAGGAATTTCGACCGTGGATGCCTCAGCGTCAGCGTCGATCGAAAGACGAATCGGGTCCCGCGTGGAAGTCGTTATCGCTGCCTTGAGATTCTCTGGAGAAAAAGGCTTCCCATCAACCTCAACGATGCGCGTACCCATGCTGAGACCCGCACGAAAAGCGGGGCCCTGCCAAGCAAGAGAGCGCACGTTGCCTTTCGCATCCACCGCAAGCCCAATACTGAAGGTGAAATCGGTTACGCCATTGTCTTGTTCGCTTTGCAAGTAATAAGGGGTTGGCGTATCGGTAAACGACAACGCATAGCCGTTTTTTGTGAGGCCATCCAACAATCCGCTGTCGTCATGGCTCTTCAATTTTTGCTGCAGGAAGGCCGACCAGTCATTGGGCGCGATGTGATCGAGCGCACTGCAGAGCTCCGCGAACGAATACGTACTGGTCCGGGTCGCATCAACGCCACGGAAAAAGCTGTGCGCCAAATCATCCAGTGACCGCTGGCCACCACTTTTCTGACGCACTACCGCGTCAACATCCAACCAGAACAGCGGACCCTCAAGGTAGTAATCTTCGCGCCGCTGCCAATCGCTCCATGTGACATGGTGGCCGGCGTCAAATACGGGATCCAGGCTGCTGTCTGCCAGCGACTTCCACGTCCTGCCCTTGCGCGCCAGCATCATGGCCGCTTCAAAGGCCCATTGATCCAGTGTGTCCTGGCGCGAACGATGCCC
>JBAPPP010000411.1:0-2038 GCA_049280175.1 Rhodanobacter sp. | reverse complement strand
GCCGGGCCACGATCCTCTCGAAGCTGCTAGCGGCCTTTTCCGCTGAAAGCGGCGGCCCGATAAAACGCATAGTCTCCGGGTCAGTATAGAGTTCGTGGAACAGAGCTTCGTCCCCCGCGTCCGCCGGACGCAAGCGCACCCTTTCGGTGTCGAAATCGAACACTGACAATTCGGCCTCAGTCACGCTGTTGCGACCTCACCGGCCGCTGCCAGATCGAGCGCAGCCAGTCGGGCACGTATTTCGGGATTGGGTTCCATCGCACGAGCGGGTGGAACAACCACAGTATCAGCCATGCCAACGTCAGCCAGTGGCAGATCGCCTAGCGCCACCCGGTCGATGCGGGTTTGCTGGATAGGCAATGTGGCAGTGCGATAGATGATCACCTCATGCTGCAGTGGGTAGTCACACGCCAGCACATCGACCAGTACTTGACGGTAGGCAGCCCCGGTGGAGAAACGCGCCAGCGACTGATCACCGGCAACGCCCACCTGCCACAGCATCAGATACGCCGTTGGGTCGAGGCGGCGGCGATACAACATTAGCTGGCTCGCTTCAAAATGTTGGCAGCCATAGGTACCGGGATCGATCCCAAGATCCGCATATAGGCAATCTTCGGCCGAAATGCCCGGTTCCATATGTGCGCCATAACCTTCGCTTTGGGCGACCTTGATGGCTTTGTGCGGTACCCATGCGAATACGCCAGGATGGCCGTAAAAAACGCCACATACCTTCTTGCCTGCGCGCACCTCGGTCAGTATGGCTTCCACCATCTGACGGTAAGTTTGCATGCGCGACTTTCCCTCTTGGTAGAACGGCTGAAGACTGCGCACATCAGGATGCATCTCGCTTAGCCACAGTTCGACGACGCCGTCTGAGAGCAACGCGAAAACGACGTCAGACTGCTCGATATGGCTACGGGCCAACGGGCTGATATGGGAACCAAGCGTCATGCCGACGCCAACGCATACGAGGCTTCCGGGTAAATCGGTCGAATTCATTTTGTCTGCTTGCTCATCGTTGATCTGAAGACCCTAAGGCACTTTTGCTGCGCGCGCACATTACCGCCCGAGCGTCACCTTGAACGCTCGATTCATTTAAGTGAAATCCCCCGCCTTAGCTGCTGCCATCCCTGCTCGCCAATGCCGTCCGCCCCATGGAAGTTACCCATGAAGGCAAGGCTTAGGCAAGTACATCTTTCCCTGAAATCGTTTACAGCTAGCTATCCGCCATCCGCCACCGGCCGAGAATCTGGTAGCCGCCCTGCCCGATCACGCTGTGCACGAGCACGAAGTCCGTCACCTGCCACGTGACTGGTGCGATAGCCGCAGGCTCCAGCATCGTGCCGTGGCTGTAGGCCAGCGTCACATGCGGGGTGAAGTTGCGTTCGAGGTGACCGGCCTGTCCGGCCAGCGCCAGGGCGTGACGCAGTGCTTGCCATAGCTGCTGCATCGGGGCGGGTATCTCCTCACCGCATAGCACGCAAGGCGGCTCGCGGCCGCGGAAGCTCGAGGCATTGTCCAGCGTCCAGGCGAATGGCGCAGCGTGGATCTTGTCGGCAGCGGCTATGGCGCCTTCGACCAGGGTGGGCCGCAGAGCGGCGTGATCACCCAGAAAATGCAGTGTCGCGTGATAACGGCTTGGGTTGATCCAGCGGGCGCGCAGCCCGGAATGACTGGCCCTGAGTGCTTCTGCCGCCGCGGCGAGCCGGGCGCGGGTGGCGTCGTCGGGCATCAGCGCGAAAAACAGCCGGTGTAATTCGGTGGAGGCGATGCCGCCGCCCAGGAGATCGAGCTGGCGGGTTTCGGGTTGGGTTTGTCGGATGGGCATGGGGGATTATGTAGCACGGGCGGCGCGTTGAAGAGCAACCCAGTCTGCCGGCTAGGGAAGGAGCGCAGCGTGGGCACCCTTGCGTTGGAAGCAGCCGCAAGGCTTGGCTGGCCTCCGACCCGCACTAGTTTCCCGAATGCCCTTCGACTCCGCTGCGCTACGCTCAGGGCGAACGGCTTATATGTAACGCGGCGTAGATTGGGGTTCGCT
>JBAPPP010000410.1:0-1900 GCA_049280175.1 Rhodanobacter sp. | reverse complement strand
TCCTGGAACTTGGCCCAGATCAGCACGCGGCGCACCCGACCAAACTCATCGGCGGTGAGCTGGCCACTGGCGCCGGGCAAATAACTGCCAGGGTGTGCGCGCAGCCAGTCGAGATAGGGCACCAGGTTCCAGGCGTCCATGCCGAACGCGAACAAACGGGCGGCGCCGCCCTGCGCGCCCGGCAACTGGGCGGCGATATCGGCATGCACGGGCAGCCCCGGCTGGGCGTCGAACAGCCACGGCGCATCGCAAAATTCCACGCCTTCCAGGTCGCGATTGGCGGTGGCATCGTTGATGCCGTCATAGACGTGCGAGGTGGCAAACACCGGAAGATGGATATTTGCGACCAGCAACTGCGGCAGCAGCGAACGCGCCTGGTTCGGTCGCATGCTGATGAAAATGCCTGCGTCGCCGGCACCGGTGCTGGCATCGGTGGGGCTCAGCCCGCTGGGCGCAGCGGTGAACGTCGTCAACATGGTCATCCCGTCCAACTGGCCGCCGCGGGCGGCTAGTTCGGCCTTGAACGCGCTCGCCGCGCGCTGAGCGAAATCGTCGCTGGAGATCAGTACATAGGCGTGCCGCACACCGTGTTCGACCATGTGGTCGGCGGCCTGGGCGCCTTCGGTTTCCGGCAATAAACCGAATTCACTGGTGTTGCCGGCTGGCAGTTGCTTGTCGTCGGGATGATTCAACGCCAGCAGCGGCACCGGCAAACTCGGCTGGCCGAATACCGCGGCTACTTCAGCGCGAGTGAGGGGACCGACGATCAATTGCGCACCGTCGCCGACGGCTTGCTGATACGCCTTGACGGCGCCGTCGGCGGTGCCGCGGCTGTCGTATACCCGCACTGTCGGGCGTGGCGCATGGTTGCGTCCGGCATCGATATAGGCGGCAAAAAAACCTTCGCGTATCGATTCACTCGCCGCGCCGAAATTGCCGTCGCTGGGCAACAGCAGCGCAATCTTCTGGGGGACCTTGTAGCCCTCGCGCACGTTCGCGTTGGCGCCGGGCAGTTCGGTGCCGACGGGTTGCTGCAGTTCTGGCTGCGATTGCGCCACGGTCACGCCGAGGCGGCCCAGTGCCTCGTTGACCCATGACAACATGCGGTCGCCCGGATTCATCGCGGCAGCACGCTGCTTGAGTGGCTCGGCGCCGAGCTTGACGAGCAAGTTGAGTGCCTGCTTACGGTTCTGCGACTGATCGAGACCACTCAGTTGAGCGTCCATCTGTACGCGGGTGCGAGCGGCGCCCCAGTTATCGCCACTGGCCTCCATCGCGCGCGCGCGCAGTTCCAGCAGGCGCAGCTGCAGAGCTGGTGGAACCGTGACATTCGGCTGGGTGGTGAGCTGCAGCGCGGTGCCGGCGTCATGCTGGTTGAGTGCCAGTTCGGCGCGCAGCAGGTCAAAACGCAGTGGCTCATCGTCGGTCAACCGCTGCCGCTTGATCTTTGCAAGGGTGGGCGCGGCGAGCGGGATCTGGCCTTCCTGCCGCCATGCTTCGGCGGCCAGCAGGCGGTAGTGGTCACCGCGGCCGGAAGATTGATCGGCCAGTGTGAGATATGCCTGCGCCGCCTGGTCAAACTGACCTTGCTGCGTCAGGGCGGCGGCATTCTGCGCGGCGGCGATTTCGGCCGGGGAAGGCTGCACGTTGGTCAGCATGCAACCGGTCAACGAGAGCAAAAACAGCAGTCCGATCGCGGCGGTGCGCGAGAGGCGCATGAAGCGCATGGGAACTCCGTTGATCGTCATGGTCGGCAATGCGCGATCATAGCCGATCGTATTGCATTGCCGATCCGCGGTTCAGGAGTTTCCCGATGTCACTAGAGCCTGTTCATGATCTCTCCGTAGCTCGCGCCGGGAGCTGTTTGCGCGCAGGCCAAGGAAGAATGAGGGAGTGTACG
>JBAPPP010000409.1:0-8801 GCA_049280175.1 Rhodanobacter sp. | reverse complement strand
GACCCAGGGTCGCCTGTAGGAGCGCACCGTGTGCCCGAACACTCAGCGGATATCGGCAAGAGCATCGCGCACAGGGTGCGCTCCTACAGGTCTTTCGCATCAGCGGGGGCGCCAGCGGGTTTCGTACAGGTCGAAGCGGCGATCCTTCAGGTTCTGCACGGCACCGGCGTTGCGCGCGCGGGCGAGGCTTTCCAGTCGCAGGTCGGCGAACAGCACGGTCTCGATGTTCGGGGTGGAGTCGGCGGCGATGCCGTCACGCGCAAACGGAAAATCGCTGGGCGTGAGGATGCAGCTCTGGCCGTACTGGATGTCGAAGTTGTTCACGCCGGGCAGGTTGCCGACGTTGCCCGACAACACCACGTAGCACTGGTTCTCGATCGCACGCGCCTGCGAGCAGTAGCGCACGCGCAAATAGCCCTCGCGCACATCGGTGCAGAACGGCACGAACAGGATCAGGGCGCCCTGATCGACGAGATGACGGGCGACTTCGGGGAATTCAGCGTCGTAGCAGATCATCACGCCGATCGGGCCGCAGTCGGTCTGCACGGTCGCCGCGCTGTCGCCGCCGGTGATGTTCCACACGTTGCGTTCGCTTGGCGTGGGATGCAGCTTCTCGCGTTCGTGGATCGATCCGTCGCGCAGGCAGACGTAGCAGACGTTGTGGATGTCGCCGTTCGGCTGCTCGGTGGGATGCGAGCCCGCGATGATGTTGATGTTGTAATGCACCGCCAGATGGCTGAAAAGTTCCTTCACCTGCGGCGTGTAATGGCTGAGCTTGCGGATCGTGTCGACCGGGGACAATTCCTCGTTCTCGATCGACAGCAGCTGCAGCGTGATCAGCTCGGGAAACGTGACGAAGTCGGCGCTGTAGTCGGCGGCAATATCGGTGAAGTATTCGACGTGGGTGGCGAACTCCTCGAACGATTTGATGCGCCGCTGCTGGTATTGCACAGAAGCCACCCGCACCGAATCGGGCAGACGTTGCGGCGAGGGAATCGACGGCATGTCCGGCTGGTCGAGCAGGCGCGGGTTGCGCCACACCAGATGCACGGCGTAGCCGAGCGAATCGTAGTCGGACGGCACATAGGCACGCAGCAGGCCGATCGCCTCGAAATCGTTGCTGAGCTGAAAACTCAAGGTGATATCGCGTCGCTTGCCATCCAGTACCGCCTGTACATAGCCCTCGGCTGTGCCATAGCGCTGGATGTTTTTCGCAAGGCCAGGAATGCGTCCGCCGAACACGATGCCGCGCAGCTTGAGATCGGTACACAGGCGCTTGCGTGCCTGGTATAGCCGTTGGCCGATGCGCATTCCGCGATAGCCTGGATCCACCACCACTTCCATGCCGTATAGCCAGTCGCCGTCCGGTTTGTGGCGCGACCCCATGCCACCGCCGGTGATCTGCATCCAGGTGTGCGGCGACAGCGCCGTTGCCTCATCGATGCGGAACGTGGCGCAGTAGCCGACGATGATGCCTTCGTACTCGACCACGAACTGACCTTCGGGGAAATGGGTCTGCTGCGAGCGCAGCATTTCCGCCGAGTGGCCCCATTCGGCCGTATAGACGCGCGCGGTGAGCTCGACTAGCGCCGGTACATCGGCAGGAATCGCTTGTCGTAACAGCAGCTTGGGGGTGTGTTCGTTCGTTTTTCTAGCCATGGCTCAATTATGCACAGCCTGTCATATGCCCAAGTGAAGATGATGCCTGGTACCCGGTTACACTGCGCCGCACCCGTACGGAGCCATGCTCATGAGTGACAGCACAGCCCATCGCAGTTTCAAAGCCAGCCAGCTGTGGCAGCCCGGTGGCTGGCAGGCCGATGCCGCGCTCGGAGTGAGCGCGAATGGACGGTTACTCGAACCGACTATGTCCGCGATCGAGAACCTGGGCGCGTGGGTGCTGCCCGGCATGCCGAATCTGCACTCGCATGCGTTCCAGCGTGCGATGGCGGGTCTGGCCGAACGCAAGGGACGGGTCGATGACAGCTTCTGGAGCTGGCGCGAGACAATGTATGCGTTTGCTGCAGCGATCGGTCCGGACCAGCTGCAGGCGATCGCCGCACAGCTCTACGTCGAAATGCTCAAGGCCGGTTACACCCAGGTCTGCGAATTCCATTACCTGCATCATCAGCCGGGTGGCACACCGTATGCGCAGCCCGAGGCGATGTCGCTGGCGTTGATCGAGGCTGCGCGCGAGGCTGGCATCGCGCTGACCCTGCTGCCAGTGCTGTACATGAGCGGCGGTTTCGATGGCCGCCCGCTGACCGCAAGACAGTGCCGCTTCGGACATGATGTAGACGGCTATCTGCGCCTGCTGGAATCGCTGCGTCACCATGAGAGCGATAACGTGCGCGTCGGCATCGCGCTGCATTCGCTGCGCGCCGTGCCGGAGGACGCGCTGCGCCGCATACTGGCCAGCGATGCGGCGAAAGCTTGCCCCATCCACATCCATATCGCCGAGCAGATCGGCGAAGTGCAGGATTGCCTCGCCACCCGCGGTGCGCGTCCGGTGGAGTGGCTGTTTGATCACGCCGAAGTGGACGCGCGCTGGTGTCTGGTGCACGCGACCCATCTGACCGAAGCCGAAGCCGAGCGCCTTGCGTACAGCGGTGCGGTTGCCGGGCTGTGCCCGACCACCGAAGCGAATCTCGGCGATGGCCTGTTTCCCCTGGCCGATTATCTTGATGCCCACGGTACGCTTGGCATCGGTTCGGATTCGCACATCTCGATCTCGCCGGTGGAGGAGCTGCGCTGGTTGGAATACGGTCAGCGACTGACCACCGGGCATCGCAATATTGCGGCGCGAGGGCAGGGTATCAGCGTCGGTGAAACGCTCTGGCGTGCAGCACTGAAGGGTGGAGCACAGGCGTCCGGCTTACCGATCGGCGAACTACGCGATGGCGCCCGCGCCGACTTGATCGTGCTGGATGAAACCTCGCCGCTGCTTGCCGCACGCGATACCCGATCCGTGCTGGACAGCTTCCTGTTCGCCGGCAACACCCCGCTGGTGCGCGACGTCATGTGCGGTGGCGAATGGGTGGTTCGCGATTTCCATCATCGCGATGAGGAGCGCATCGCTGCACGTTATCGCGACAGCGTTACGCGGCTCGCATTGGGGTAATTCGCCGTTGCGGCCGGTCATAGCGGTGAAGCAACGCGGCGTTTGCTGAATATTTTCCGAATGAACGGCACCTATCAGCCGCGGCGTCTCATGTCATCGGCATGACCAATGAACACGTTTAAGGCGACACATCCCACACGAAGGAGTGTCTCCATGCGTCGTTTCATGTCTGCTTTGCTGATCTCCGCTGCGCTGCTGGGCGGTTCGCTGTCAATGACCGGTTGCGTCGTGGTTGCGCCGCGTCACGCGCGTGTCTGGGTGCCGGGTTACTGGGGCCCGTCGCATGTCTGGGTCGGTGGTTACTGGCGTCACTGATCGCCAAAGTTCGGCGTGCTCCGATGATTGAGCTCTGATCGATTGAGGCTGGTGCCGTCGAATCGGCGTTGTTCGCCTATCAGGTTGCGTCGGCGGCGTTTCGATTCCCATGACGGTGTGATGTCCAGCAGGTCCGCAGACTGCGGTGCGCAGTCTCGCCAGAACAGCCAGTCGTGGCGGCGCACCAGGGAGGGGTGTAACCGCACACCACAGTCTGCGGGCCTGCTGAACATCGTAACGCCGACGTTCAATAGAGGGGGCATCCAACAGTCGGTTGATAGCTGCGCCAGCGTTACCGCTGGCGCAGCTGCATTCCATGGCCCGAACCGCTTACTGGGCGACTTGCGAGGTCGAGGACACCGGGTGCGATGCCTTGAACTGCTGCCACTGCTGCTTGCGGGCTTGCTGCTGTGCCTGCATGGTGGCGAGCTGTGCCTTCTGCGCCGTGGTCAGCAGGGCGTAGACCTGCGCACGGATGTTGGCCCGCTGCGTCACACGTGCCGAGGCGGCAGCGCCTTCAGCCTGAGCGAGGCTGGCCGTTGCGGCCTGATAGCCGACCTGATCGGGAGTCATCGACGCGAATGCCGCACGCTGCTGGCCAAGGGCCTGACGCTGCGTCTTGTTCTGGGCAAAGCTGGTCTGCATGATCTGCTTGATGCTGGCCTTCTGGGCATCGGTCAGATTCAACTTGCTCAGCGCCATGAACTGGCCATGGCCGTGCGAATGCCAACCGCCGCCGGGGCCGCCCGCAGGCGCCTGAGCAACAGCGAGCGTGGTGAGTGCCATGGCCGAGGCCAGAACCAGGCCGAGAGAGATGCTCTTGCGCATAAGTTTTACCTTTGTCGTGGGTGGGGAATCTGTTACGTCCATTTGACGACAAGGCGGCGTGTATGTTCTTTGCCGAGAGGTAAAGATCGGTAAAGACCGTGGAGTTCGTACTGTCGTACGGTATCAATGGATAAGAACCAGCAGACCGCCATGCCCAGAATCCTGATTGTCGACGACGACCGCGCGCTATGCAGCCTGCTAGCGGAATACCTGCAGCGCGAGGGCTTCGTCGTGGATGTCGCGCACGACAGCGAAGCCGCGCTGGTGCAACTGCGCAATCAGGCGCAGCGCCCCGATCTGCTGATACTCGATGTGATGATGCCGGGTCGCGACGGGCTAGATACTTTGCGTGAGCTGCGGCTGCAGTACCGCTTGCCGGTCATCATGCTGTCCGCTCGTGGCGAACCGGTGGATCGGGTCATCGGGCTGGAGCTGGGGGCAGACGATTATCTGTCCAAGCCTTGCCTGCCACGAGAGCTGCTGGCGCGTGTGCGTGCGCAACTGCGACGCAATACGCCAGCCGTGTCCGGGACGTTGCAGGTGGGGATACTGCGTCTGCAGCCCGGCGAACGTCGTGCGTATGCGGCGGAGAGCGAGCTGTCGCTCACCGGTGCGGAATTCCAGCTGTTGCTGGCGCTCGCGCAACGCGCGGGCGAACTGGTCGACAAGTCCGCGTTGACGCGGATTGCGCTGGGCCGCGAACTGGAGCGGTTCGATCGCAGCGTCGACGTGCATGTGAGCCGGCTGCGTCACAAGTTATTGGAGGCCTCGGCACAGTCGCCACGCATCGAGTCGGTGCGTGGCGCGGGCTACATTCTCGTGGTGGGGGCGCCATGAGTCCGTTCAGGAGCTCGATCTACTGGCGCCTGCTGATCTGGTTCTGCGTCGCCAACTTGCTGGTGCTGTTCCTCGGCGGTTTGCTGACACGCGGCTTCATCGAGTACACCACGGCGAAGGAAATCAACTGGGTGGCGCTGGGGCAGGGCGCCGATCAGGCCTACGAAAGCGGAGGCGCCGCAGCACTGGCCGACTGGTCCACGCAACAGCGACGCGAAGGCATCGAGGCGACCCTGTATGAAAAGGGCCAGGCGCTGTATCCGATCCGCCTGCACTCCTCGATCGAGAGTTCGCTGCCGACCTGGCTCGCAGCCAACCGCGACATCGTGCTGCAACCATGGCCGGGACTTTATGTCGCCGTGCAGCAGGTGGTCGGTAACGATGGCCAATCCCGGCAACTGGTGGCAATCAGCAGGACGCATACGCGATTGCGGCCGCAGACTAGGGAAAAGATCTTCCTGGCCTTCCAGTGGGGACTGTCGCTACTGTTCATCGGACTGGTGGGCTGGTGGCTCGCGCGCAGCGTGGCCAGACCGGTGCAGGCGCTACGCGATGCGACCCGACGCATGGCTGCCGGCGAGCTCTCAACCCGGGTGGGTCGCCAAGGGGGCATGGCGCACGATGAACTTGCCCAGCTCGCGCTCGACTTCGATGCCATGGCTGAACGTATCGAGGCGCTGGTGGCACACGACCGCAGCGTGTTGCAGGATCTGTCGCACGAGCTGCGCTCGCCGCTGGCACGGCTGCATCTGATCCTCGATCTAGCTCAGCGCAGCACCGACGCGGCAGAGGCGGACGCGTATTTCCGCCAGGCCGAACAGGAGATCGGCCGGCTCGATCGCATGACCGGGGAAATGCTCGCTCTGTCGCGCCTTGAAGGCGGCATTCCAGGCATGAATCGCGAACAGCTGGAGCTTGTCGAACTGGTGCACGGGTGTATGGCGCAGGCCGAGCTGGAGGCGGACGCACGCAACGTACATCTGTCATTGACGTCGAGCAAACCCGTCACCGTGTTCGGCAGTGCGCTGTTGTTGGAGCGTGCGCTGGACAACCTGATCGCGAATGCCATCAAGTTCAGTCCCGAGGGCGGCAACGTGGAGCTGTTTGTGGATGCAGGGAAGGATGGCGCCGAATTCACCATCCGTGACCGCGGCCCCGGCGTACCCGACGCCGAACTGGAGTTTTTGTTCCGGCCGTTCTTCCGCGGCAGCAACGCCGTGCGCGCCGATGGTCATGGCATGGGCCTGGCCATCGTGCAGCGTGTGGTGCAAGTGCATGGTGGTGATATCCATGCGCGAAATGCCGAAGGCGGTGGGCTCGAGGTACATCTGCGATTGCCGTTCGCGCCGCCTGCCACGACAGCGTGATGCACGTGACGGCGCGTGCTGTGCCAACGCTCGTGCGATGTGGAAGGTCGCAACTTCGGGCGCGATCATCGTCGCGCTACGCAAATCCCCCGTGATTTGACACACTCGCACTTTGCCGACCGGTTGCCGATGCGCTCGAATGCTCTCGCCGCCGTGGGTCTGGCGCTGTGCGCGGCGCTATTCTTCACGCTCACCTATGTGCTCAACCGCAGCCTGGTTTCGGGTGGCGGCCATTGGCAGTGGGCGGTGATCCTGCGCTACCTGATCACTTTGCCGCTACTCGCACTGGTGCTGCCCATTCAAGGCGGCCTGGGTCAGCTGCCGCGTGAGCTGCGCCGGCATCCGCGCGCATGGCTGCTATGGAGCAGCGTCGGCTTCTTCCTGTTCGGCATCCCGCTGACCTGGGCAGCGAGTAGCGGTCCGTCGTGGCTGATCGCCGGCAGCTTTCAGGTGACCGTGCTCGCAGGGCCACTGCTGGCACCGCTGATTTATCGCGACGAACGACGGCGACTGGCATGGCGCAGCGTCGCGATCGGTGTGCTGATCGTCGCTGGCGTGTTCGCGTTGCAGTGGGGGCACGCACACGGTCAGTTGCACCTGAGCGACTGGCTGGCGATGGGCGCCGTCGTGTTGTCCGCATTTGCGTATCCACTGGGCAACCGGATGTTGCTGCTGCATCTGGAGCATGACGAGTCGCACCTGAGTGCGGTGCAGCGCGTGTTTGGGATGACGCTGTGCAGCTGGCCGTTGTGGCTGCTGTTTGCGGTGATTGCATGGTTCACGATCGGGCCGCCGAGTTGGCGCGAGGCGTTGCTGGCCGGCGGCGTCGCGCTGTCCTCGGGCACGATTGCCACCGTGCTTTTTTTCCGCGCCACTGACATGGTGCGGCGTGAGCCGACCGCGCTGGCAGCGGTCGAGGCGATGCAGGCGGCCGAGCTGTTGTTCGCGACCTTGTTGGGTGTGTTGTTTCTCGGTGAGGCGTGGCCGCAAGGCTATTCGGCGTTCGGTGCACTGGCGATCGTCATCGGCATCGCGCTGTTCGGCTGGGTCAGTGGACGCAGTGCGGCCGGCAACGATGAATCGCTGCGTGAGTTGCGCAGTGATCGCGGCGCTTGATGCGCCAGCGGTGCTTAAAGGAATCCGATATCCCAGTCGCCCGACGTTACCGTCTGCGCAAGCACTTTCGGGCTCATGCCCGTGTGTTTCTGACACAGCGCGCCGAAGCTGCTCAGACTGTCGTAGCCGAGCGCATAGGTGATCTCGGTGACTGATTTGCCTGAAGCAAACATATCTATGGCTTGAACAAGCCGCGCGATCTGACGCCATGTGCCCACGGGCAGCCCGGTTTCCTGTTTGAAGCTGCGTGTGAAGTTGCGCCGCGACATGTGTGCATCGACCGCCAGGCGATCCAGGTCAGCGCAGTCGTCGGGGCTTTCCAGCCAACGCTCGGCGATGTGGCGAAGTCGCTCGTTTTTGGGCATCGGCAACAAGATCGTCCGCTTGTTTCTAGCACGCTCGACTTCATCTCGAAAAACGTCCAGAAGGTGGCCTTCTGCCGTGGACAATTTAGTTCGGGGTCCTGGATCGGCGGCAAGTCTGTTGATAATGCCAAGCATCAGTGGCTCGCGCGCCATCGTGAACACCCGTTGCCCTTGCGGCATGAATTCACATAGCTCTGGGGCAATCTGGATGCGTACGCGATCCACCCCGTCGGTCTGGCCACCATGTACGACGAAAGGTGGTACCCAGCACAAAAGCCCGGCCCGGATTAGCCAGCGTCCTGCTTGGCTCTCAGATCTCAAGTAGCCGGAACGCAAAAGATAAAGTTCGCCGTGCGGATGGCAATGCAAGTGGGTTCTGGGGTGGGCTTTGTCCAGCTCTGTCGAGACGGTCATAACGGTGTCCGCGCCGAGATCGTCGATCAAGGGAGGAGTCGCCAGAGCAGTCCTGTCGTGCATTTGGCCCGAAACACTCGATTTTTGGCTGACTCCGCTAAGCGGAGCGGCGCCCCGTACGGAAAAATAGCTCAATGTTGCTAACGGGAAATCCAATGACCACCACAAACCATAACGTCGGTCGGCGCATTCGATGGGCCGTCCTGGCCGCCGCATTGTCAGTCACGGCCTGCAGCGGCACTCACGTCAGAAACGTCGTCAGTGTAGCGCGGGAAGTGAGCCCGCAACCGCCAAGGACGATTGCCATCGTTGTGGAAAATGACAGCCCACAGCCGAAACATGCCTGGCACGACGACGGCCACCATGCCGACGTGCAGACTACGCAGGCCGCGCTGCTGGCGCAGCTGTCTACTGTGCTTAAGTCACAAGGGCTTGTCG
>JBAPPP010000408.1:0-2124 GCA_049280175.1 Rhodanobacter sp. | reverse complement strand
TCATAGTTCTGAGCCAAAGCTGAGCCGCAGTAGAGTAGAAGCGCAATGAGCGCTGTTGCCGTTTTCATCGCTTTCCCCTTGGTCAAGGCGACCACCACTTAGAACTGGTCACCGGAACCCTGACGGTACTCGCAACCCAGCGCTGTCGCTAATGCCGCGATGTACCAGCCAGCATTAGGCCGCTAGCCCCGTTGCCGTAGCTCTGAGAGCTCATGCCGCTGCACCCTGGCGGTACGTTGGAACTACCACGGTCTCCACGTTGCCCAGCGACAGGAGGCAGCCACGAGCCTGCCCGGCATGTCACTTCCGCCCAACCTCCCGGGAGCACCGGCAAGCCAGGTTTGACTTGGTGGTTAATACGTGGTTTCAATGTGGTCTGATCTTGGTTGTTTTGTGTCTTTTTAACGGGGCAGGGTGCTACACTTTTTGGCCCATGAGGACAATGCCATGACCGCAGCAACGCCCAATCTATTCCGTAACATTCCGGAGCAGGACGTATTGGGATTCTGGCAGGGAGCCCAATTTCAGCCCCAACGCGTCTACGAGTTCCTGGATCTGAAGAAGGCGGACGTCTCCCGTATAGCCGACGTGTCCCCCAAGTCGGTGCGGTGGGAGGAAGCAAAGATCCCCGCCGCAGTCCGTGAGCACTTTGAACAAATCGCCGTGACATGCAATCTGGTGGCGGAGATCTTCGGCGGCGACCCATCCAAGACGGCTCTTTGGTTTAAAGCAAAGAACCCATTGCTTGGCGACGTAACGCCACGAGATATGGTGCGATTGGGGCGCTTTGACCGGCTGCGCAAATTCATCATCAGCGCCATGATGGAACGGCCGCCAATGGCTTCGGGACCGAGCGAGCGTCGCTAAGTGGGTAACGCCCGCAAGCAAGGGCCTCCACGCACCCGGTCACTTGCATCGATCGAACAGTCACGGCCAGGCCTCCTGGAGCTCGATCGTTTCTCGGAAACGCATCTTGCCCACTGGAAACGTCTCTCCGGCGACCTGGATGAGCTCAATGGGCTTCTGTACTACGGGGTAGAACCGCAGCGCCAGCGCCACCACACAGGAATGATCGAGGCGTTGCAGTCAGTTGAGCCCGCGACGTTTTCCTTTTCGCGATCGGTGCGGCTAGTGACATGGCGTTACACGAACGATCCGCTGTGTGCAGCTGGCAGCCTTACATCTATCGGTGGCCGCTTCAACATTGGCGTGGACGTTGATGGGTCCATGCATGCACCGTGGCCCGCGCTGTACATAGGCGAGGATTTCGAGACCGGGTACCGCGAAAAATTCCAACTCGAACGAGGCGCGCAAGTCGATGGGCTGTCGCCGACAGACCTTGCCCTGGATCCTGGCAGTAGTTTTTCAGTCGTATGTTTGGATGGCCATTTGGAGCGAGTATTCGACATCGACCAGCCTGGAGCGCTCGACGCGCTCTGTGCGGTTTTACGCAAAATGCACTTGCCCGCTGATGTGCGGGGTGTTCAGCGAAGACTTCAGATACCTGATCGCACAGTGTTCATGATCAACACGGTCAGCAGGCTTCGCGCGGAAGCGCTCGACCGGAACTGGCGTGTCTTGCCTGCGCAGTTCGGTTTGCCTTCGCCTAGTCAGATTTTGGCGGGCCTCGTCCTCGATGCCGGCTTCGAGGCCATTCGCTATCCGTCCACAAAAGGCGGTGGGCATTGCTTGGCTGTTTTTCCGCACAAGCTCACCAGCGACGAGTCCTACGTGAGTCTGTCCGATCAGCCACCGACTGAGATAAAACATACGCGGCTCGACATGACCACGGCGGACGGTCTATGTGGTTGGGAGATGCTCAGGCCCAGCCAACGGCCGGGAAGGGAAGGCTGAGGACGAAGATGAAAAAGAAAGGCGCCAAGGGACTGCAAAAAAACAGGTCAGAGTAAACTTTTTCGGTGCCTATGCCGTTTTTCTCAACCTACCGATGAAAGGAGATTCCAGTGATTGAGGAGCTATTGAAGGTAGGTGGAGCAGGGCTGTTAGTTCCTTGTGTGCTTGCCGTAGTGCTGGTAACTCTCGCCAAAGGATTGTTCGGAGTACACCAGTCAAAGCGAGCCACCCGGAAGGACTTTCTGGACCTTTGGTCACGTCGAGAAGCAC
>JBAPPP010000407.1:0-23433 GCA_049280175.1 Rhodanobacter sp. | reverse complement strand
GCATGACACGCCGGTCAGCAATGTGGAATCGATGGATCGCCTGCTGCAACAGGCCGATGCCGATCTGCGTCAGGCTGTTGCGCTGAACCCGAAAGTCACGCCGGCTTACACCGCGATGATCAGTGCTGGCGCTCTGTCGCTCGGCAGAGCCTACGCGATGAACGCAGGCCGCCGAGGATTGATGGTTGATCCGGCGAACTTTTCGATTTACAGCTCGCTCATGTGGCTCGCTCAGCCGAAATGGGGTGGCTCGCTGAAGGCGATGCACGACATCGCAGCGAGGGCTCAGGCACATCGCAGCGAAAATCCGCTGATGGTCTTAGAGCTGTCGAAGGAACCCGCCTACGACAAGCTTGGTAGTTGCGATTGCCATTCCGTCAGGGAATTGGCGACATATCCGGCTATGTTCGACCAGGCATCAACGGCGCAAGAGATGCTGTATGCCGCATCAGCCGCTGAGTCCAGCCATCATATGGAGCTGTCGGTCGTCTACTTTTCGGAGGCGCTGCGATTCGACCCGGATCTTCCGGACGCCCGATTGCATCGCATCGACAACTTGAACAATTTCGACGAATCTCAATGGGCCGTGGACGAAGCCGAGCGCATGGTGAACGCGTCACCGCGGGATGTGGACGCGATTATGGCGCGCGCTTATTCCTACGAGTCGCTGAGCGACTATAAGCGCGCGGA
The DNA here is from genome assembly GCA_049280175.1 of Rhodanobacter sp. GTDB lineage: Bacteria > Pseudomonadota > Gammaproteobacteria > Xanthomonadales > Rhodanobacteraceae > Rhodanobacter. The sequence goes on along the minus strand of JBAPPP010000407.1, from coordinate 22,743 downwards.
GCAGGACATGCGGGCCGCGCTCTTGATCGATCCCGGCAATGAAGGTGCGCTTACTGAGCTACTCAACCTATACGTCGACTGGACCCACGAATGGGACAAAGCGTGGGATGCCGACAACCGGCTCATCCAGGTCTCACCGGGTAAATCCTATGGCTGGGTTATGCGCGCCGAGATCCAGAAGCAGCAACCGCGACCCGGACTGCAGGATACCGTCGACTATTTCGCTGCACATTTCGACGTGGATCCACGGGACCACAAGAATCTCCTGGATATGCGTGCGGCGCTGGCGCTGCAATCTACGTTGGCCAGCCAGGCTGGCCGGTCAACGCACCATTGAGTCGCATGTGAGCGCATCACCGACGTCATCAGCCGCCTGTTGCGCGGTGGGCATCCAGCCACGGCGCCAGCGAGACCGACCAGATGTTGTCACCGCCGTTGTCCCATTGCTGCATGCGCGCCAGCTGCTGTTGCGCTTGCGCTGGCGTGCGTGGATAGGACGTTGGCGTGGTGCGGTCGCTGGTGTAGTACAGCGTGCGGTGATCCGGACTCAGATGTGCGCCCCACTGGTTCCATCGTCCATCCTTGCCGTTGACCGCTACACCCAGGTCGGTTGGCTGGCTCCAGTGATTGCCTTCGCGAAACGCGATGTACAGGCCTCCCATGCCCGGCTTTTTTGCGTCGTTCCAGTTGAACACGATGAATGATTGATCCGGCGCGATGGCGGGGTCATGCACCTGTGCAGCGGGATCGCCAAGCACCAGCTGTTCAGCGGCCTGGTAGTTGCCGTTTTTATAGGCCGAGCGATAGACGTGGAACGTGCCGTCCGCATCGGGATGGATGTAATACACGCTGCCGTCGGCAGCGATGCTCGGGGCGTAAGTGCGATCACTGTCGTTGACCGTTGCCGGCAAGTGCACCGGCGTACCCCAGCCGCTGCCCTTGCGATCTACCCGCCACAGATTGCCGCCTGCGTTGGGATACACCTGGCCATGCGCCGTCGCGCTCAGTGCCTTGTCGCTGTTGTCGAGTGGGCGGTTGGACACATAGACGATGTACGAGCCGTCCGGTGCGATCGCCGGGTCGTGATCGCCCCATGTGCCGGAGAACGACGCGATCTGCGGCTTTGACCACAGCCCCTGGGCGCGATGCGAGACCAGGATCATCGAGCCCACATCGAAGTACACCGTGTTCCCATCCGGTGTGAACGCCGGGCAGGCTTCCCCGGCTGGGCCGGAGATAACGCCGGGGGAGAAGATTTCCGGCTCGGCGCTGGCTGCCGATGCCGCGAACGTGGCTCCAAGACAGGACAGGCAAGCAGCAACCAGCAGCAGGCGTGCTTCGCGGCTCATGGGCTATCACTCAGAGAGGTCGGGCACCCTTTATCTACTGGCGGCCGCCGGGCCGCACGTGCAGGAAGTCACCGGTGGCCGTCTTGTGCGCCGAGGACACCACCACGCCTGTCGCTACAAGCCCCGTGGCTATAATCGTGGTCTGACTTACTGGAGCCTTAGTCCATGACCGCCCCCACCCGCATCGATACCACCCGCACCATCCGCGCACCGCGCGGTACCGAACTTTCCTGCAAGAGCTGGCTCAGCGAGGCGCCGTTCCGCATGTTGCAGAACAACCTCGACCCGGAGGTGGCGGAAAACCCGGCGGAGCTGGTGGTATACGGCGGCATTGGTCGCGCGGCGCGCAACTGGGAGTGCTTCGACGCGATCCTGAAATCGCTGCGTGAATTGAACGACGACGAAACCTTGCTGGTGCAGTCTGGCAAACCGGTCGGTGTGTTTCCTACGCATAAGGACGCGCCGCGAGTGTTGATCGCGAACTCCAACCTGGTGCCGGCCTGGGCGAACTGGGAGCACTTCAACGAGCTCGATAAGAAGGGCCTGATGATGTATGGCCAGATGACGGCCGGCTCGTGGATCTACATCGGCTCGCAAGGCATCGTGCAGGGCACCTACGAAACGTTCGTCGAGATGGGCCGCCAGCATTACAACGGCAGCCTCAAGGGCAAATGGATACTCACTGCCGGCCTCGGCGGCATGGGTGGCGCGCAGCCGCTCGCCGCGTCGCTCGCCGGCGCATGCTCGCTCAACATCGAATGTCAGCAAAGCCGCATCGACATGCGCCTGAAAACGCGCTACGTCGACGAGCAGGCGACCGACCTGGACGACGCGCTCGCGCGTATCAAGAAGTACACCGAAGCCGGCGAAGCGAAGTCCATCGCGCTGCTCGGCAATGCCGCAGACGTGCTGCCGGAATTGGTGAAGCGTGGTGTGCGTCCCGATGCCGTTACCGATCAGACCAGCGCGCACGATCCGGTCAACGGCTACCTGCCGCAGGGCTGGACGGTGGAGCAGTGGTTCGAGCGCCGCAAGAGCGACCCCGATCGCACGCGGGATGCAGCCAAGCGCTCGATGCGCACGCACGTCGAGGCGATGCTCGCGTTCCATGCGCAGGGCATCCCCACGTTCGACTACGGCAACAACATCCGCCAGATGGCAAAGGACCAGGGGCTGACCAACGCGTTCGCTTTCCCCGGCTTCGTGCCGGCCTACGTGCGCCCGTTGTTCTGCCGCGGCGTTGGTCCATTCCGCTGGGTCGCGCTGTCCGGTGATCCGGAAGACATCTACAAGACCGATGCGAAGGTCAAGGAACTCATTCCCGACGACAAGCACCTGCACAACTGGCTCGACATGGCGAAGGATCGCATCAGCTTCCAGGGCTTGCCCGCACGCATCTGCTGGGTCGGCCTCGGCCAGCGCCACAAACTCGGCCTCGCGTTCAACGAGATGGTCCGCAACGGCGAGCTGAAAGCACCGGTAGTGATCGGTCGCGATCATCTGGACAGCGGCTCCGTCGCCTCGCCGAACCGTGAAACCGAAGCAATGAAAGACGGCTCCGACGCCGTCTCCGACTGGCCGCTGCTCAACGCCATGCTCAACGTGGCCGGCGGCGCAACGTGGGTATCGCTGCATCACGGCGGTGGCGTAGGGATGGGCTACTCGCAGCACTCCGGCGTCGTGATCGTTTGCGACGGTACGCCCGAAGCCGACAAGCGCATCGCACGCGTGCTGTGGAACGACCCGGGCACCGGCGTGATGCGGCATGCGGACGCGGGATATGAGGAAGCGGTTGCCTGTGCGAAGGAGCAGGGGTTGAAGTTGCCGATGATCTGAGTGCTTGTATACGGCATTGCCGTATATACGGCATTGCCGTATAGTTCATTGCGACGGAAAGGAGTCTGTCCATGTTCGAGTTCATCGAGTCGCCGATCTTCGAGCGATTGATCTATGACTATCTCGATGACGAGAGCTACGGCGCGTTGCAAGCCGCGTTGTCACAGTGGCCGGAAGCCGGTGATCTGATTCCACGCTCTGGTGGATGCCGAAAGTTGCGATGGAACCTCACGGGCGCAGGCAAGCGCGGTGGCCTGCGCGTCATCTACTACGTGAAGTTGCGGGATGGCCGCATTTGGCTACTCACTATCTATGGCAAAGGCGCAACGGACAATATCCCGGCGCATCTGCTGAAGGCTTGGAAAGAGGAGTTCGTTCATGGCGAAGATGACTGAGGCGGAACTGATCAAGCGTGATCGTGCGCGCCATATCGGCGAAGAGGTCTTGCAGGCGATTCGCGATATCAAGGCGGGTAAAAGCGGTCGTACCTTCCATGTCGAGGTTACCCAGGCCACCGAGGCCCGTCTCAAGCTCAGGCTGTCCCAAGCCGATTTTGCCGCGATGCTTGGCGTATCTGTGCGCACCTTGCAAGACTGGGAGCAGGGAAGGCGCGAACCGAGTGGCGCAGCCAAAGCGCTGCTGAAAGTGACTGTCGCCGCACCGAATACCGTTCGAAAGGTGCTTGCCGCCGCGTGAAGCCGCCAATGAGAAGTCAGGCGAGGAGGAATGAATGAACCTGATCCCCAAGCTTGAGTTCTTCAGTTCCCCTCAAGCCCGTCATCCCTGCGAAGGCAGGGACCCAGTACCCTCGAGTTGCGGCACAGCCTGAATTTACGTGCGCCAGCAGCTTCTTGGGGAATTTTTTCGACGAAGTCGAGCAGGTGCTTGAGGATAACGCCATGAAGAAAATGATCATCGGCATTGCATCCCAGCAGGACATACGTGCCCGCGCGCTCGCGATCGCGCGCGGCGATCATCGGCCGCGTGCAGGCGAGCCGAAAATATGGTTTACCTTCATGCGCTCACTGGCCGAAGTGCTTTCCGACGATAACCGCGCGTTGCTACGCGTCATCCGCGAACAAAAGCCGGAATCGCTGAGCCGTCTCGCCGAAATTACCGGTCGGGCGCCGAGCAATCTCTCGCGGACTCTGAAGACCATGGAGCACTATGGCCTGGTCGAGATGCGCCGCGATGTGCGCACCGTGCGTCCCGTCGTGAAGGCCAGTGAGTTTGTCATCCAGGCGGCGTAGGTCGCATGCTGGATCATCTGTGTTCGCGGACAACTAGCGACGGGTCCCACACCGCATTCTCCCATCGTGCGATAGTAGTTTGACCGATCGGCAGGCACGTGCCTGCCTCGCTACTGGGGAGTCCAACCGTGCCTACGAAAGCCCGCCGCTTTGTGCCTGTCTTGCCATCGGTCAGCATCGGCCTGCGTACTGTTCTGGCCACCGCGCTGGCCGCGCTCTGCGCCGCTTCACCTGCCTGGGGCCAGGCCCCGCAGCTGTCGCCGCAGGCGCAGCAGTTCGTGAAATATGCGCAGCCGCTGTTGGCGATCACCCATGTGCGGGTGATCGATGGCAATGGCACGGCGGCGAAGGAAAACCAGACGGTGCTGCTGCGTGGCGGCCTCATCGAGGCGGTTGGCAAACACGTGAGGGTGCCGAAGGACGCGGCCGTGATCGATGGCAGCGGGCACACGTTGATCCCGGGCCTGGTCGGCATGCACGACCACATGTTTTATCCGGCGCCGAAGGTCAACCCGGAGGCGAAGGAGGCGATCTATCCCGAGCAGGCATCGAGCTTTCCCAAGCTCTATCTGGCCGGCGGCGTCACCACCATCCGCACGACTGGCAGCACCGAGCCGTATACCGACCTTGAGTTGAAGAAGGCCATCGACGCCGGCAAGATCGCCGGGCCGAAGATGCACACCACCGGGCCGTATCTGGAAGGTAAGGGCAGCTTTACGCCGCAGATGCATGAACTGGTGGATGCGGCCGATGCCACCGACACGGTGAATTACTGGATCGGCGAGGGCGCCACGTCGTTCAAGGCGTACATGCATATCACGCGCAGTGAGCTGTCGGCGGCGATTGCCGCAGCACACGCGAAGCACATCAAGGTTACCGGGCACCTGTGCACGATCGGCTTCAGCGAAGCGGCCGACCTCGGCATCGACGATCTGGAGCATGGTCTGCCGGTGGACACCGAGTTCACACCCGGCAAGCAGACCGACATCTGCCCGGATACCAAACTCGCGGTCGCTCATCTGGCGACAATGAGTGTTGATGACCCACAGGTCCAGCAGCTGATCCGCTATCTGGTATCGAAGCACGTCGCAGTCACTTCGACGCTGCCGGTATTCGAAACGTTCGTGCCCGGCCGCGCATCGGTTGATCAGCGCGTGCTGGACGCGATGCTGCCGGAAACACGCGCGGAGTACCTGCAGAGTCGTGACCACGTCGCCAAGACGCCCGACTCGCCGTGGGTGAAGGTGTTCAAACTGGAAGAGGACTTCGAGCACGCGTTCGTGCGGCAGGGTGGAACGTTGCTGTCCGGACTGGACCCCACCGGCTATGGCGGCGTCATCGCAGGCTACGGTGACCAGCACGAAGTGGAGCTGCTGGTGGAAGCCGGCTTCACTCCACTGGAAGCGATCAAGATCGCCACCATGAACGGCGCACGCTTCATGGGTGAGGACAAGGTCATCGGCTCCATCGAAGCGGGCAAGGCCGCCGACCTGGTGCTGATCAATGGCAACCCCGCAAAGAACATCAAGGACATCGAAAATGTCGAGCTGGTGTTCAAGGATGGTGTGGGTTACGACCCGGCAAAGCTCGTAAAGGCGGCTAACGGGACCGTGGGCTTGCGCTAGCGCTGGCGGGGTGGCGAAACTCCACCAAAACCGTTCGGGCTGAGCGTAGCGCCGAAGGCGTGAAGTCGAAGCCTCGCGCAAGCCCCCATCGACTTCGCCGCTGCGCGGCTAAGCTCAGGGCGAACGGTGGGTAGAGGAAGGTGGGGGCAGCACTAGCCGGAATTTCAGCGGTTAACTCAGCCGGCGGCCGCCGTGTCAGGGTCGCGCGTAGGTTGGAGTGAGCGTAGCGAACCCCAACATGGCCCGCGGGTTGCACTTTTTTTGAAACTGCACTCTGATCGGATTTTTCAAGTTGCCTAAGCCATTCAAGGGGAACGAAATGTCCGCAAGCATCTTCATGAAGCGCATGACACTGCTGCTGTTGTCTGCGCTGGCCACGCCGGTGCTGGCCGCCGAGCCGCCCATGTTGCTGACTCACGCCACGATCATCGACGGCACCGGCACGCCGGCGAAGGCGAACATGACCATCGCGATCGCGGACCAGCGCATCGCGGCGATCTATCCAGACGGTAGCCAGGAGTCACCGAAGGGCACGCGCGTGGAAGATCTGAGTGGACGTTATGTCATCCCGGGGCTGATCGATGCGCACGTGCACCTCACCGGTGCCGAGCCCGATTTTGCCCATTACCAGCCGCATCTGCAGGCGCTCCTGCGGGGTGGCGTGACCGGTGTGCGCGACATGGCGGGTGATGACCGCCTGGTTGCCTATCTCGCCGGGGAGTCCAATTCGGATGCGCTCGCTTCGCCGGACATTTTTTTTGTGGCGCTGATGGCCGGGCCGACGTTCTTTGTCGAAGACGAACGCGCAAAGGAAGCATCCGAAGGTAAGCCGCTCGGTTTTGCGCCATGGATGCAGGCGATTTCCGCGACTACCGACATTCCGCTTGCTGTTGCCGAAGCGAAGGGCACCGGTGCCACCGCCCTCAAGCTTTATGCGAACCTGCCCGCGAGCCTGGTCACGAAGATCACTGCCGAAGCGCATCGGCAAGGCCTGCGCGTATGGACGCATGCAACGATTTTCCCGGCCACGCCAGGCGATGCGGTGGACGCCGGTGTCGACACCATTTCGCATAGCCCGTATCTGATCTGGGCGGCGGCACCGAACGTGCCGGTTGACTACCGGGGCCGCGCCCTTGGCGACTTCGAGCACATCAAGCCTGACGCGCCGCAGATCCTCGAGCTCTTCAAGGCGATGAAGCAGCACGGCACAATACTGGACGCCACGCTGTTGCCGTTTGAGGAGGAAGCTCAACATCATTCGAAAAGCGTAGGCGCCGGCATCATGCCCTGGAGCTATGCGGTAACCAAGCTGGCACATCAGCAAGGCGTGTTGATCGACGTCGGTACGGACAGCTCGGGACTTGCCGCCGACGCGCGCGGAGTGGACTTGAATGCGTTGCCGCTCGAGCATACGGAAATGGCGCTACTGGTCGAGCATTGCGGGTTCACACCGATCGAGGCGATCCAGGCCGCTACCCAGGTCAGTGCGGCGGCGATGGGGCAGACCGAGCAACGTGGCACGATCACCCCCGGCAAACGCGCCGACTTGGTCGTGCTGACCGCCGACCCAACGCGCGATATTCACAACACCGGAAAAATCGCGTTCGTGGTCAAGAACGGGCACATCTACAAGAAGGACGGAGCCTGAGCATTTCGGGACCGTCGATTTCGCGGTAGCGCGCCGGGGCGAGCAGCAAAGGACATCACATCCTGATGAAACGTATCCAGGTATTGCTCGCTCTGCTTGCCCTCGGCGTCTCGACATCGTTCGCGCAAAACACGTTCAAGACGGTTTCAACAGTCGACGCCCCCGCAATTCAGGGGCGACCGGTGCAACTGGACAGCGAGGGAAAGTTGCTGCCCTGGCCGTACCCCGACGACATCGGTGCCTCGTACGAGTCCTACTTCATGACGCAGTGGAGCGTCCTTCGGCGCGAGTATCACGGGCCGCGTGACTATTATTTTTTCTGCTGCGTGGATTTCGACCGTACGACGTTCGCGCTGTTGCCGGATCGCCACTGGGCCAATTCAACGGGTTATCTGCGGGCGATGCTGGAGGGCTTCGTCGAGCATCTGTATCCCTACACGGGCGATCCGGAGGCGATCCAGCTGTTGAAGGATTTCGTCGATTACGAACTGCGGCATGGTACGACCCCTCGAGACTACGTGTGGAGTGGTGTCCCTTACGCGTCGGCCGATCCCGGTTCAGCGACTTACCGCGGATGGAGCCGGCATGCCCTGGATTTCATCGAGCCCCCGATCGTCGGCGAAGACGGCTATGGCTATCTGCGTCTGTATGAAATGACCGGCGAAGCCCGGTACCTGCAGGCGGCCATCCGCTGCGCCGATGCGCTGGTGAAGAACAGCCGCAAGGGCGACGCGGCACACTCACCGTGGCCGGTACGGGTGTATGCGCGCACCGGCAAGGTCGGCAAGAAGGCGATGGGCGAGTATTCGGCGAATGTCATCGAGCCGATCGAGTTGTTCGACGAATTGATCCGTCTGAAATTGGGTGACGTGGCCGCTTACCAGCGCACGCGGGATCAGGCATGGCAATGGCTGTTCCGCTACCCGATGACGAACAACATATGGGTCGGCTATTTCGAAGACGTGGCGCCGACCATGGAAAACATGAACAACGTGATCCCGCTGGAAACCGCGCGCTATCTGCTGCTGCACCCCGAGATGGATCCGGGCTGGAAGAAAGATGCAGCGCAGTTGATCGATTGGGTAAAGACCACGCCTAAATGGCCGAAGTACATCGTGCACGGCGCCTTGGTGACGACAGAGCAGGGCGACGGCGATAAATTCTGTTGCGGAAAACCCAACGACTGCTGTGACAGCCACACGGCGCGACTGGCAGCGGTCGAGGCGATTTACTACTGGAAAACCGGCGACGAGAAATACCGGGAACAAGCGTTTCGCTCGTACAACTGGGTTACCTATCAGCAGGGATTCCCACCGAAGGGAGAGACTCCCTGGGGGCAGGGGCAATGGTGGTTTACCGATGAATTTGCGGACGGACCACGGCGCATGATGGATGGCTTGTGGGCCGTACCGGAGTGGGCGCCCACCGCGGAGTCGCATTTCCTTGGCACCACGTCCGTTGTAAGGAACATTGCCTACGGCCGCGGCAGCGTTACCTATTCCACCTTTGATGCCGCAGCTAGCGACGTGTTGCGATTGAACTTCACGCCTGCGTTAGTACTCGCTGATGGGCATGCCCTCGCGCCAGAAATTGACGAAAACGTTGATGGGTATTCGTTCAACACGACTACCCATGTGCTGCGCATACGCCACACCAATGCACGCAACGTAAGCATTGAAGGGCCTGGTGGCACCGATCCCACACAATCGGCGGATTTCGAAAATTCGCATGTCGCTGCTGGAATGATCTTGAACGGGCCGTATCCGGCGGGTGTCGTCGACTGGGGCACGGGCATGTGGCGCGTCGGCGTGCCCGTGGGACGACTCTCGAATTTCAGTCTGGGCGTCGCAGATACCAAGGCAGACCACGCGACGTTTTCGTTCGTGTCTCCTCACGTCCTGGCGGGTATGACAATCTTCAACGACAGCCCGGCGGACAGGACGCTGAAAATCGCCTCGCCGCCGAATGAAGCGGTGACGGTTACAGTTCCGGCAGGACGGCTGCAGCGTGTCCAGACGGGATGGCACGCGGACACGTCGCGGATCACTCTTGAAGCCATGAACGGAACGACGCTTGATGGGTGGAGGTTCGACGACATCCGCTACAGCGAAGGCGAGACGGCTCCGCCGCAACCTCTGGACAGAAACTGACGGCGTTCCGCTGGAGATTCGAAACCCATTAAGGCAAGGCAGAGCGGCGCTCTCGGTGATGCGTCGAGGCGATCCAGGCCGCTACACAAATCAGTGCGGCGGTGATGGGGCAGGGGCGCTCAACGCGGCAAGCTCGTCTTCATCATCAAGAGCGGCCACGCCTGCCAGAAGGATGGAAGCTGAGGCTTCCCGTTGTAGCCACGAGGCTCGGCTGAAGCAGCGAGCAATCTGACTGACGCGATCAGCGAGAACGCACCCGTCTTGGTCCTGCTGCAACGACGTTCGCCTCTGTCCCTTGCATGAGGATGGCATCCAGCAGCCCAGGGAAGCGGGTGTTCAACTCCGAAAGGCGCAGTGTGTTCTGGTGCACGGTACCCGCGGCGACCGTTTGGACAAGACCAGCATCGCGAAGGATCCGAAAGTGATGGGACATGCTCGACTTCGGTCGGCCGCCGTCCAGCTCTCCACAAGTGGCAGCTTCCACGCGCGACAAATGCCGAACGATCTCCAGGCGCGCGGGATCGCTGAGTGCGTGGAAGATCCGCTCCAGCGTGAATTGTTCGGCGGTGGGGTGTTTGTAGGGGCGCATGGTCTTAATGATACGTCTATTTGCGCGTTACTCGATAGTTCGAGTATTATCGAACTATCGTAGTCCTCACCGGAGTCATCCCATGCCGTCACTGTTTGAACCGTTCAAGCTCAAGAGCGTGACCTTGCGCAATCGCATCGCCGTGCCACCCATGTGCCAGTACATGGCCCGGGACGGGTTGATCAACGATTGGCATCAGGCGCACCTGACGGGCCTGGCACGTGGCGGCGCAGGGCTGGTCATCGTGGAGGCCACGGCGGTGTCGCCGGAAGGTCGCATCACTCCCGGCGACACCGGCTTGTGGAACGACGAACAGGCCCGGGCTTTTGTGCCTGTGGTTGAAGCGATCAAGGCTGCAGGCGCCGTGCCCGGCATCCAGATCGGTCACGCGGGCCGTAAAGCCAGCGCGAACGTGCCATGGGAAGGTGATGATCATATCGCCGTGGATGATCTGCGCGGCTGGTCAACCATTGCTCCTTCGGCCATTCCGTTCGGCGGCAACCTGCCGAAGGTTCCGAAGGCCATGACGCTGCAAGACATAGCGCGGGTGCGCGCGGATTTTGTCGCCGCTGCCAGGCGTGCTCGTGACGCCGGTTTCCAGTGGCTGGAGTTGCACTTTGCGCATGGCTATCTGGGCCAAAGCTTCTTCTCAGTGCACTCAAATCAGCGCGACGACATCTACGGCGGCAATCTTGATAACCGCAGTCGCTTCCTGCTTGAAACATTGGCTGCCGTGAGGGAAGTGTGGCCTGAGCATTTGCCTCTGACGGCACGCTTCGGTGTGATCGAATTCGACGGGCGCGACGAGGAGACCCTCGCTGAATCCATTGAGCTCGCCAAGGGCTTCAAGCGCGAAGGGCTGGATATGCTTAGCGTCAGCGTGGGCTTCTCGACGCCCGCCGCTGATATTCCGTGGGCGCCGGCCTTCCTCGCGCCGATCGCGGAACGGGTTCGCCGCGAAGCGAATCTCCCGGTCTCCTCGGCATGGGGCATCGGTACGCCTGAGCTTGCCGAACGCGCCTTGCAGGACGGTCAGCTCGATCTGGTGATGGTGGGACGTGCGCACCTGGCCAATCCGCACTGGCCTTACCATGCAGCACGCGCCTTAGACATCGAACGCCCTTCGTGGACGTTGCCCGCACCTTATGCGCATTGGCTGGAGCGCTACGCGGCCGCTTGAGCGCGCTGTTTGCATCGACACGCGAGCGGACTGGTCACCCCTGCCGGTGGATAGACGACCATCACCACAATCGGCCGCAGCCGTGATTCACTGCGGCTGCTTGTAGATCACGCCGCCCTTCATCACGAATGGCACGTGCTCGATCGCGCTGATATCGGCGGTGGGGTCGCCCGGCACCGCGATGATGTCGGCATCGAGGCCGGCTTTCAGCTGGCCGAACTGATCCTGCTGGCGCAGGATTTTCGCGTCAACGGCGGTGGCGGCCAGCAACGCCCGCGCGGGTGACATGCCGTCGCGCACCATCCATTCCAGCTCCTTGTAGTTGGTGCCGTGCGTGAAGACGCCGACGTCGCTGCCGCAGCCGATGGTGACGCCGGCATCCATGGCCAGTTTGAATGCGTGCGCGGACTGAATCATTTCGTCGGTCGGCGGATCGCCTGGTTTCCAGCCACCGAAATATTCCGCGTACGCGGCGACGGCCTCAAGCGTCGGCAGGTAGGCGACGTTGTGCTGTTTCATCAACTCGAAGACTTCACGTGTGCCGCCGAACCCGTGCTCGATGGTATCGACGCCGGCGAGTATTGAGCGGCGCATGCCTTCGGCGGTGGTCGAATGCACCGAGACCGGCAGACCAAGTGAATGCGCAGCTTCGACGCCTGCATTCAACTCCTCCTGCGTGAAGGTCGGCACCGAACCCTTGGTCTTGCCGCAGTGATAGTCCGCGTAGAGCTTGATCCAGTCCGCGCCGTGGCCCGCCTGATCGCGCACCGCATCCAGCATCTGCGCGGACCCGCTGACCGGGATGCCGCCCTGCGGCAGATCCATGTCGGCGCGAAAGCCCATCGGGCCGGGACCGTAGCAGTGGCTGGCGATGGTTGCGCGGGTGGCGACGAACATGTGCGGGCCGGGAATCATTCCCTGGTTGATCGCTCGCTGCACATCGACGTCGGCGTAGCCCGCCCCCTCAGTACCGAGGTCGCGCAGCGTGGTGAAGCCGGCCATCAGCGTGTCGTGCACATGCTGCACTGCTTCGATCGTGCGATACGCCTGCGATTCCTTCAGCACCTGGTCATTCCACAGCGTCTCGTTGTACGGGTGCAGGAAGACGTGCGAGTGCGCATCAATCAGGCCGGGCAACAGCGTCATGCCGGGCAGGTCGATGGATTGTGTGCCGGCCGGCGCGTTGACCTGTGCCTCCGGCCCGACCGCGACGATCCGGTCGCCCTGGACCAGCAGCACCCACCCAGCATGCGTCTGCTCGCTGCGCGCATCGAAGACACGATCGGCCTTGAGCAGCCAGGCGTGATCGGCCGGCTTGTTGACTGTGGCCGTCGGACTCGCGACGGCTGCAGCTGTCGTCGTGGCACCCACCGCGCATGCCAGTAGCATGCCGCTGAGCAACGTCCTCAGGCTGCGCGGAAATTTCTGCATCGACATGGCCTTTCCCCGTTGCTATCGGTTTCTGTCCGTTCTTTGTATCACTGACAGGCGACGTGGGTTCGGCGCGGGCTATCCCGCAGTCCCCGCTTGATCGAAGTCAGGGTCTTTGTGGCGCTGTCGGCGAGTCGGTCGGGCGCGCCGCCGCGGCGGCGTCCATCTGAACATTTCCGTCGCCAATATATTTCGCCAGAAATGCCTGAATGTGCTCGAGCAACTCCGTGTTGTTGGCCTCGCTGTAGAAGCCGTGGAGCTCTTTGGGCTTGACCAGCCATTCATAGGGCTTGCCGGCCTTGTCCAGGGCCGAGCGCAGTTCGGTTGCATTCTTCAGCGGTACGCGGGGATCTTTTTCGCCGTGGACAATCAGTACCGGTACATTGAATTGATCAAGTTGATCGATCGGCGAAATGGCCAGGACGTTCGCTGGATCGGTTCCAATCGTTTGCGCAAAATAGTTTCGACCGTAGGCAGTTTCCTGTGTGTCGCTCTTGTCGAATTCGATGGCATAGTCGGTGATACCGGCAAAATCGATGGAACACTTGAACATGCCCGGTGCACGGATGGGTGCCATCAAGGCCGAATAGCCGCCGAAACTTGCACCAAAGACGCAAACACGATCCTTGTTCGCGTAGCCGTTGTCGATCGCCCAATGCACGCCGTCCAGCAGATCCTGCTGAATCCCGCTGCCGACCTGCATGAAGCCAGCGACCTTGAAACCAGGCCCGCGGCCGGATGATCCGCGATAGTTCACCTGCAATACCGCATAGCCGCGGCTGGCCAGAAACTGTGACCACGGGTCGAAGCGCCAGTTGTCACGGATATCGAAGGGACCTCCGTGAGGCAGTAGTACGAGCGGAAGATTCCTGCCGCCATCAGGCATGGTCAGATAGCCATCCAATTCGTGCCCATCTGCAGCTTTGAAGCGGATAGGTTGGCGTGCCGCCATTTGATCGGGATGAATCCAGGGTCGTGCCCGAAACAATATTTTCAGGCTGACGGGCGATAGCGTGAACAAGGCATAGAAGCCCGGGTCCCTGTCACTGTACGCATTGACCAGTACGCGCGTTCCATCTTCACTCGTATCGACAAAGTGAATGACGTAATGCGGAAACTGCTCGCTCAGGGCCTTGTGTATGGTTGCCGATGTGCCGTCGTCCAGATAGACCGTTCTGGGAAGACCTGTCTGCAACGTCGCAGCAAAGGGCTTCTGGGGGTAAGACGTCCATTCGACATTTTCCCCATCGATATCGCCAAAGTTGTCGGAAGCGAGCACGTGCATGTTCGACAGGTCCCACCTGCTGATGGCGAGCGTGTAAGGGCCGCCATGGGCGCTCAACTGCCAGTAGACATGCTCTCCATCGTCGCTGATGTACAGCGGTTTGAGGAGGTCGTGGGTCGGTATCGTCCACCAGGGCCGGTTCTTGCCCTGGTTCGCCATAATGACCTGTCGACCCTGGTCATCTTCGCCGTAAGCGATCAGTGCAACGCCGTCGTGAAGCAGGAATTGCATGCCGGACATGCCGATCTTCGCAATGGTGAGGACCTCGTCATTTTCTGCGTTAACGTCAAAGAGAGTCGACGTACCCTCACTGATCCGGTGTCTTGAGCCTTTGTACTCGACCCAGTAAAAATGGCCGTTGGGCTTTTCCGGCAAACCGGCAAGCGTACCTCTCGTTCCGGTATCTTCCCGATCAAACATTTTCTTTTGATGGCTGCCGTCGAAGTTCACGGCGATGAGATTACCGCCGGCGACCGGGCTTTCCAGTGAACCGATGTGCCTGGATGGCATGACGATCAGCCGTGCATTGCTGACCCAGCGAATCATTGACGGCACATAGTGTTTCGGCATGTCCATGCGACTGATCGGTTTCATGTCGGGAACATGGAACACGCCGATCGCGTAGCGATTGTCATCATCGGCGTCGACTTTGTCGCGCACCGAGGCGGCGAGGTATTCACCGTCGGGCGAAAGGCTTGGCAGCGTGAGCTGTTCGGTTCGAGCGAAGTCGATGGCTGGTATCACACTGGCGGGTGTCGGGGCCATTCCCCCGGCAAGAGCCTGAGAGCTCGCCACACATAGAACAAATGCAGCAAAGAAACCGCGCAAGCAGTGCGACATGGATAGGACTCCCCCGAGTTGCTTTGCATTATGCCTTTCCCGCGAATGATTTGAATACGGCGGCCGGGACGGCCTTCGCCCGATCGGTTGGTGGCAAAATGCGTGTTGAGCGAGCGGGGAAAGAAATAAGAGGCGCGTTGGTGTTTCTATGGGCGCGGTGTCTTTCTCGATAACGCAAGCGTCATTCACAACAGGAGGTCGGCACCGTCCATGGCGATCTCTGCCGCGAACAGCAATCCGGGAAGCATCAAGAAATGATCGCTACAGAACTCGACAATCCATTCTGGTCTTCACTGCGCAGCCGGCATCGCGCGCTGGCGCGATGCACCGGTGATGTAGCCCGTTATCCGGCGGACTTTGCACCTTTCCTGGGCGTGGCGAGTGCGGATACGGACGTCGCCGAGGCGATCGAGTCGCTGGTGGGGCAGGGCGAGACGCTGTATCTGCTGGGCGTGGCGCCGAGCCCACCGCAAGGATGGGCTCTCGAAGCCTTTCCTCCGCTGGCCCAGATGATCTGCGCGGAGCCGATCCCGGTGATCGATGGGCCGCAGGTGATCGAGTTGTCCGACGCGCATCGCGCCGATGTGCTGGCGTTGACTGCGTTGGTGTATCCGCACTATTTCCGTCCACGCACGATGGAGCTCGGGCGCTACTTCGGGATTTACCAGGACGGGCGGCTGGCGGCGATGATCGGCGAGCGCCTAGGTACGGACACGTATCAGGAAATCAGTGCCGTCTGCACCCATCCCGACTTCAGTGGCCGCGGCTACGCTCGCCGTCTGGTGGCCGTGCTGTCGAACGACAACCTCGAACGCGGCCGCACGCCTTTCCTACACGTGAGCCAGCAGAACCACCGCGCGAAGTTGTTGTACGAGCAGATCGGCTATAGCCATCGCCGCGAGATCCCGTTCTGGTCCCTGGGCCGGGCATAGGCTTTGTTAGAGCGCGAGGACCGGATCAGCTATCGCGCTACACGGTCCGCACGCGAAGCTGACGCGGAAAGCCAGGCAACGCCGCGGTAAGAGTCCGCTACCACCCAGGCGCCGCAGGCAATTGCGGTGGACATCAGGAACGGCGTCACCGAATCATTCCCCGGAGCGGCGATGACGCCGGGCAGCCAGACCAGCAGCGTGATCACACTCAGCATGGCTGCTTCCAGTGTCGCCGCGAGGCGCGGCCACACTGCGAACAACACGGCGAGGCTGGTAGCGATGCTGCCTGCGCCGGTGATGTAGGCCCAAGCCAGGTGCCAAGGCAGCCACGCCGGTATGAAGGCGACAGTTTCCTTGGCATACACAAAGTGCGAAAGACCGATCGTCGGCAGAGAAACAACAAACAGCAGCCGGGCCCAGCGCACACCACTCGCGCCAACTTCGAACTTCAAATGCTGCCTCGACCATTCACCTGCATGTGAGGCGAACAGAATCCAGCCGCCGGCCAGGATGACGGCGATCTCGCCGAAGCCCAGCCAGGTCGCTTCCATCTGCGGCACCAACACTACCGCCGGAAGTTTCAGCAACACTGCCCAGAGCAGCAGGAAAACAAACAGGATGCAGGATGAAGGCCTGACCGTACGTCGGATGAGCAGGCCGGCACCGGTGGCCAGTTCGAGTATCGCGCAGGCGTACACGAAAAATTGCCGCCCCGGCAGATTTTCGATAGGGATGCGTTGCCACACCGACGCAAAATCGCCGTAGACGAGACCGCGGATACCGAGGGCAATCATCACCGCGGCGAGCAGTACGTGGCCAAGGCTCATGCTGGCCAGACTCCCGGTGATCGGCCCGACGGACAAGTTATCCGCAAACAATGCGGGTGGGCCCAGCAACGTACGACCTGGCTGTGTGGATCTATCCATACCTTGTCTCCTCGCCTTGCATGAGTGGTACGCCAACTTCGGGACCGAAGGTGTCAGGGCAATAGGGTTTTCATCGAGCCGTATTTTTTAGCGATCAGCACTCTTCGGAGGCGGCGACCGAAAAGAAACGCAAGTCACTCTTGTCGATCACGACACCGTGCTGGCAGATACGCATTCTGCCAGCGGAACGTAGCGAGCTATCCCTGCTTTCCCGGCGCGAAGACGGACTTGGGCACCATCACGTGGACGCCCTTGTTGTGGTCGACCAGCTCGGTGATATCGATGTCGCCGGCCACGCTGATCAGCATGTAGGCGTCGTCGCGGCTCATATGCTGGTGCTCGACGAGGAACGCGATCATCCCGGCGACCGCCTTGTGGGTCGCCACCGTCAGATCATCGTCGTAGCCCATGCTGATGAAGTAGTCCGGTGTTTCGGCGCGAGGGTAGGGACCGGTCTTCACGCCCTTCTGCAGAATGAATTGCATGGTGCCGACCAGTGAGGTCTCCATCGCGGTGATGTCCACTTCGCCATTGCCTTGGCCGGCGTGGCCGTCGCCGATCTGGAATAGCGCGCCGGGGACGAAGACTGGGTAGTAGACGGTCGATCCCTCCACCAGCTCCTTGTTGTCCATGTTGCCGCCGATGATCGTCGGTGGCGCGCTGTCATAGCGACCGAACGCAGGCGGCGGTGCGACGCCCATGCTGCCGAAGAACGGGTGCAGCGGGATGTCGATGCCCGGCCCGAAGTGGGCAGTGCGGGTGCTGCGGTCGAGCGGGATGATCTTGACGCGGGCATAGGGAAAGTCGTCGGTCTGGAAGCCTGCGCCGTAGCGAAATGCGTTGTACGCGTAGGGAATCGCGAGATCGATTTTCCTGACCCGCACCTCCAGCGTGTCACCGGGCTCGGCACCTTCGATGTAGACCGGGCCAGTCAGGATATGGCCGCCGGGACCACGGTCCTTGAGCGCGACGCCATCGAACAGATCGCGCAGGCTCTGCTCGACATCGGCCGGTTTCACGCCTGCCTTCTCCAGACCCGTGGGGCTGTTGGTCAGCACGGTATGGAACACCACCGTATCGCCCGACTTGACGCGCAGCACCGGCGGCGTGGTGGCATCGTAGTGACCCCAGGCGACCGTCTTGGGCGTGGCGAGCAGCGTATACGTCTTGCCGGTTTCCTGGTCGCCCTGCTGGGCATGGGCAACCAACGGGCTCGTCAGCAGGCACGCGGCGAGCGCCGTGGCGCAAACGGCACGCTGGATGGATCGGATCGAGATGGATTGGATCAGGCCGGACTGGATCAGACCCGATTGGATCAGCGACGTCGACATTTCTGTAGCCCCCATTGCCGCCTGGCGAAGCCGGCGTACCCGGCGATACTCGCCATTCGCCAAACCAGACGCAAGGTCTTCGAAAACAAAAAAAGGGTGCGTCAGACCCGGGCCATCG
This sequence comes from Rhodanobacter sp., assembly GCA_049280175.1. GTDB lineage: Bacteria > Pseudomonadota > Gammaproteobacteria > Xanthomonadales > Rhodanobacteraceae > Rhodanobacter. The sequence goes on along the minus strand of JBAPPP010000407.1, from coordinate 4,253 downwards.
CTTTCATCGAATTTGATCGTGCGTCGATTGGTTCCGTCGCCAGGTCGCTGGTGGGGCGCCGAACTCGCGGCGAAAGGCGCGGCTGAATGCCGTGTCGGTTTGATAGCCGACGTCTTCGGCAATGCGCGCCAGCGGGGAGTTGCTGCGGCACAGGAGATTGGCGGCAAGCAGCATGCGCCACTGCGTGAGGTACTGCATGGGGGTGCTGCCAACGAGCTGATGAAAGCGCTCGGCGAGCACCGATCTCGAGGTGGTCGCAGTGGATGCGAGTTCTTCCAGAGTCCAGGCGTGCGCAGGTCGGTTGTGCAGCGCGTTCAATGCGGGACCCACGACGGGATCACCCAGGCCAGCCAGCCATCCGGTGCGACCGACGCGCTGCTCGTTCATGTACAGGCGCAGCACCTCGATGAACAGCACCTCGGACAGTTTGGCCAATACGCCAGCGCCGCCCGGGCGCGGTGAACGGGCCTCTCCCAGCGCGTAGCGGACGGATGCTTCGAGCCACGCGCCGGCATTCGACCCACGTACGTTCACCCGCACCAGCGGCGGTAGCCCGGCAAGCAGCATCCGCGCGAGGCGGTCATCGCAGGCGAGGTAGCCACAGACGATGCGCGTCGCCGGCCCGCCTCCGCCGTAGGCAAGCTGACGTGGACGGCGCGACAGCACGGCATCCAGGCGCGCACCGGAGGCCGGCGTCAATCCGGGTTCAGAGGCCATGAGGTGCGCATCACCGCGCGGAAAAATGATGACATCGCCAGCGCTCAGGCGCGTCGGCGGGAGGTCGCCCAATTCGACGAAGCACTCGCCTTCGGTGATCAGGTGGAAGATCACCACGCGCTCGGCGCCGGGTTCGAGCAGAGTTGCCACCGAATCGGCACAGGGCGATCGGTAGCACCAGGGCGCCGTGAACCTGGCATGGATGAAGATGGCGCCAACCAGGCGCACGACGCGGAGAATTTCGGAGAGCGCATCCATGATCGGCGTCGACTCAATGGGCGTCGACGTCGACGCGCAGGTTCACCGGTACGGCGTCCTCCAGTGCAAGGAGCATGGGTGAACGGCGACGGCTGTCTTGGACCAGGATACGCAGGCGTTCCGGCGGGACGCCATCGGCGGAAACGCGAACGTGTAATTGCACGTCGCGGGGTCTGGCAGACACGGGGCCACCTCCGGCATCGGCCATGCCGAGCAGGCCACGCAGATCCGAACGGCTGCTGGCGAGCACCTCCAGTGTGGTGAGTGTGATGCCCTCTGCGGCCGCGATCATGGCAATGCACGTGGCCAGACATGATGCGACCCCTGCGCGCAGCAGCCAGCCTGGTGTGACCTGGCCGCCGCTGCCGCCGAGTTCGTTCGGCATGTCGGTCAGCATCTGCGCGCCATTGGCATGACTGGCCACGATCCGCGTACCGCTTTCCCAGCGGGCGATGGCAGAGGCGTCGTCATGAATACCCGTCTCCGGGCGACGCTGCAGGACCCTCTCTACACGCTGCATTGCCGCTGCGATATCTCGCGTCGCCATGTTGATGACCTCCACGCCGGGTGCTTTTTATTGTGGCCCTCTCGATGCGCGACGCCAAGCTGGTCCATGGCCCGACATCTGTCTGCCGGACCATCGGGCAGGACTCCCGGACGCTTGGTCAGGAATGCCGCTGCGTTCGATGGCGCGAGGACGAAGGGGCAGGTATTGGCGACGTACGGACAGGACGTCGGTTGGGCCCGGTGTCACCGTGCATCTCAACGAGCGGCCGGTCAGTAGACGCCGATCTTCGCAGCAGCCGTATGGCCGAATGCCAGTCCGCCGGAGCTATTCAGCATGAATGCAACTGTTGTTGTCAGCACGTGGAACTGAGCATGGAATCGAGACTGCAAAGGCGGATCCAGCGCTACGGTTGGGACTTGGCGTCGGCGGACTACGAGCCGCTATGGCAAATGCAATGGGCTTGCCTGCACGACGAGCTGATCGCGCGCGCGTCGCTCGTTCCGGGTGAGCATGTGCTGGACGTGGCTTGCGGCAGCGGGTTGGTGGCTTTCCGTGCTGCAGAGGCCGTCGGGCCGTATGGGAAGGTCGTCGGCATCGACTTGTCCGGCCATATGCTCAATGCCGCCCGGCGACGCGCCGAAGAACGCAGCGTGCGCCACGCCAGTTTCGAGCGCATGGATGCCGAGGATCTGCAGCTGCCTGATGCGAGCTTCAACGTCGTGTTGTGCGCGCTCGGTCTGATGTACATGCCTGAGCCGGAGCAGGCTCTACGTGAAATGCGGCGAGTGCTGCGGCCGGGCGGCCGCATGCTCGTCGCTGTGTGGGGCGAGCGATCGCGCTGCGGATGGTCGGCACTTTTCCCGATCGTCGATGCCGAGGTCGCCAGCGACGTGTGTCCATGGTTCTTTCGCCTGGGGCAGGGCGACACGCTGGCGTGTGTGTGTGCCGACGCCCAGTTTGCGGCGATCGGGTTGCATCGCATGGCCACGACGCTGGATTACGCGAACGCCAATGAGGCATGCCGCGCGGCCTTCATCGGTGGTCCCGTCTCACTTGCCTGGTCGCGCTTTGACAACGTCGTGCGAGCGAGGGTCTGCGCACGCTACGTCGAAGCGATCGCGGATTGGCGGCATGGCCGGGCTTATCGGGTTCCAGGCGAGTTCGTCATCGTGGCCGCAGCGGTGCCACGTGGGTAAAGCCGTTGGATGTTCAGACTTTCAATCAACTTTTGCGAGAGGGCTATGTCATGAGTCGTGTGTTTTATTTTTTGTACGGTACGGCCAGTTATTTGACGTTTTTTGTCACGTTTCTCTACACCATCGGATTCGTTGGCGATCTGATCGTACCCAAGACGATGGATTCGACGGCATCGGTTCCGTTCGGTGAGGGGTTGCTGATCAACGTGGTGTTGCTTGGGATTTTCGCGATCCAGCACAGCGTCATGGCGCGGCCTGCGTTCAAGCGCTGGTGGACGCGGTTCGTGCCGCAGGCGATCGAGCGCAGTACGTATGTGCTGCTGTCGAGCCTCGCGTTGCTGCTGCTTTTCTGGCAGTGGCGTTCCATGCCAGGCGTGGTGTGGAATATCGGGAATACGCTGGCGCGCGATGTCCTGTGGGTGCTATGTGGACTTGGTTTTGCGGTGGTGCTGTTCACCACCTTTCTCATCAACCACTTCGACTTGTTTGGTCTGCGCCAGGTGTACCTGAATCTGAAAAGACAGCCGTATACGTCCGCAGGTTTCAGGACGCCATTGCTTTACCGGTTGGTGCGCCACCCGCTCATGCTCGGCTTCATCATCGCATTCTGGGCGACGCCGACGATGACCGTAGCCCATCTGATTTTTTCCGTGGCCACGACGGCTTACATCCTGATCGCCCTTCAGATCGAGGAGCGTGACCTGGTGACCTATTTCGGCCCAGTCTACGAAGAGTATCGACGGCAGGTGCCGATGCTGCTGCCGTGGCTGAAGTCCAGGAGGTGATCGAGGAAGACAGCGGTCGGGTTTGCACATTGTCCGCGGCAGAGTTGAATACGTCGGCAGAACAACCTACCTTGCGGCGAGCCCATAACGCAGGAGCAAACCGTGCCCCATCTGTCCGACTTCCCCATTGCCACCCGCTGGCCAGCTGCATATCCCGACCGCATCCAGCTCTATTCGCTCAACACGCCCAACGGCGTGAAGGCGTCGATCATGCTTGAGGAGACCGGTCTTCCCTACGAGCCGCACCTCGTCGACATCATGAAAGGCGAAAGTCACACGCCGGAATTCCGCTCGCTCAATCCCAACGGCAAGATTCCCGCGATCATCGATCCGGATGGACCGGGCGGCAAACCGCTTGGACTATTCGAGTCGGGTGCGATCCTGCTGTATCTCGCGGACAAGACGGGCAAGTTCATTCCAGCTGATCCGGCGCAGCGCTGGGAGACGATTCAGTGGGTATTCTTCCAGATGGCGGCGATCGGCCCGATGTTTGGCCAAGTCGGCTACTTCAACAAGTTCGCCGGCAAGGAAATTGCCGACAAGCGACCGCTCGAACGCTACGTTGCGGAATCGAAGCGCTTGCTGGGCGTTCTCGACACCCGCCTTGAGGGTCGCACGTGGCTGATGGGCGACGACTACACCATCGCCGACATCGCGACGCTCGGCTGGGTGCGCAACCTCATCACATTCTACGAGGCGCGCGAGCTGGTCGATTACGACAGCTTTACCCACGTCGCAGGGTGGCTGGATCGTGCGCTGGCTCGTCCGGCGGTCACGCGTGGCCTGGGG
>JBAPPP010000406.1:0-6779 GCA_049280175.1 Rhodanobacter sp. | reverse complement strand
CAAGAACGCCGCCTCAAGGGCGGCGTGCTTGTTGGTGACGATGGTTCGTGAGCCTAGCGCTGAAGCAGCTGGAGCTTGTCCGGCTTGCCTTCCCAGTCCTTGGCGTCCGCCGGGCTGTCCTTGCGCTCGGTGATCACCGGCCAGTCTTTGGCCAGCTCGGCGTTGATTGCCACGAACGCCTCCTGGCCGGCCGGTACGTCGTCTTCCGGGTAGATCGCGTTGATCGGGCACTCCGGTTCGCACAAGGTGCAGTCGATGCACTCGTCCGGATCGATCACGAGGAAATTGGGGCCTTCATGGAAGGCGTCGACCGGGCAGACCTCAACGCAATCGGTGTATTTGCACTTGATGCAGTTGTCGATGACGACAAAGGTCATGTTGCCGCGCGCCTCTGAAGGTTGTGCCCAGACAGAGCATGGGCTCTGATAGAGCGTGAGCCCGCGACCCGGCACAGGCCGTGGTCGAATGAAGAATGGTGCTCCCTACGAGACTCGAACTCGTGTTCCCGCCTTGAGAGGGCAGTGTCCTAGGCCACTAGACGAAGGGAGCGTTATGCTGCGAGGCGCGCTAGTATAACGGAATTGTTTCGCCCGGCAATGCTCGGTGCATACCGTATGAAGCATGCCCTGCCGGTTGGCTCCAGCCATCCCGCGGGCTGATCCGTGGTACCGGGCACCGCAACTCATTCGTAACCAAGGGCAGTTTCGCCCCGCCAAGGATTCTGACCGCTTGAACCTCGAATCAAGGACTGACATCACGCCAACGTTGCGGATCATTCCGCGCGACCAGCACATCATCTCCCGCAAGAACATCAGCAAGGCGGCGTTGCGGGTGCTGTATCGCCTGAATGAGGTCGGCTATACCGCCTATCTGGTCGGCGGCGCAGTGCGCGACCTGCTGCTGGGCCTGCACCCGAAAGACTTCGACATAGCGACCAGCGCTACCCCGGATGAGGTGAAAAAGCTGTTCCGCAACTGCCGCCTGATCGGCCGTCGCTTCCGTCTGGCGCACGTTGTGTTCGGGCCGGAGATCATCGAAGTGGCCACGTTCCGCGGCCTCGGTGAGGAGGGCGCCGAAGGCGACCGCCATATCATCGATGGCCGCATCGTGCGCGACAACATCTGGGGCACGATCGAGGAAGACGCTGTGCGTCGCGATTTCCGCGTCAACGCGCTCTACTACGACATCAGCGATTTTTCGGTGCGCGACTACGTCGGTGGTATGCAAGATCTGCAGGACCGCGTACTGCGCCTGATCGGCGACCCGGTCACCCGCTACCGCGAGGATCCCGTGCGCATGCTGCGCGCCGCACGACTGGCGGCCAAGCTCGACATGCGGATCGATGCGGCGGCGATGGCGCCGTTCGAGACACTCGGGCCGCTGCTGGCTGATGCCGCACCGGCACGTTTGTTCGATGAATCGCTGAAGATGTTTCTCGGTGGCCAGGGGCTGAAGAGCTTCCGCATGCTGGAACATTGCGGCCTGCTGAAATTCCTGTTTCCGGCGACGGCGCGGGCGCTCAAGCGTGGCGATGAGGCGTTGCGTTCACTGGTCGAACAGGGTCTGGCGAACACGGATACCCGCATCGCCGAAGGCAAGTCGGTCACGCCGGCCTTCCTGTTTGCGGTTTTGCTGTGGGGCGAAGTGCGCGACGTGGCACACCACTGGATCGCGCAGGGCATGGATGGCAACGAAGCCTGGGCGCGCGCTGCTGCCCAGGTGGTCGCCGAGCAGTGCCAGCGGGTGGCGATCCCGCGTCGTTTCACCTTCACCATGGAAGAAATCTGGTCGCTGCAGCCGCGCTTCGAGCAGGTTCAGCGCAAGCGTGTGTTCCGGCTGATGACCCATCCGCGCTTTCGCGCTGCGTTCGATTTTCTGCTGCTGCGCGCGGATGAATCGCCGGCGATGCGCGAGCTGGGCGAATGGTGGGCACACGCACAACTGTTGCCGCAGGACGTGCTGGCCGCGGCGTTGCCGGTCAGTGGCGGCAGCCACGTCAGTGACAACGCCGCATTGCCGGTTGCTGGCCGACCGCCACGTCGGCGTCGTCGTAGCCGTCCTGGCGACAAATCGGGTTCGGTGTGACGCTCTCTTACGTCGCGCTGGGCAGCAATCTGGGTGATCCGCGGCAACAGGTGCTCGATGCCATGGAGGCGTTGGCGAAGTTGCCGCAGACCCGTTTGCTGAAACGCTCGCAGCTGTATCGCACGCCGCCGTGGGGTGTGCTGGAGCAGCCGCCGTTCATCAATGCCGCCGTGCAGCTGGACACCACGTTGTCGCCGCACAGCTTGCTTGACGCGTTGATCGGGATCGAGCAAACGGCTGGTCGTGTGCGTGCGCAGCGGAACGGGCCGCGCACGCTGGATCTGGACCTGCTGCACGTCGATGGCGTACGGCTCGACGATGAGCGACTGACCCTGCCGCATCCGCGCATGGCGGAACGTGCGTTCGTGCTGCTGCCGCTGCATGATCTCGCACCGTCGCTGCAGTTGCCCGGACGCGGTTCGGTGGCGGAACTGCTGGCGCAGCTCGATCTTGCCGGGTGTGAAAGACTGCCGCCTTGAGCGATCTCCTGGCGCGCCGGATAATCGGCGCCCAGTTCTGACTTTCTCCTGCGACTACCCTGAGGAATTGCCGTGTACGTGCAAAACGCGAACGTCCCCGAACGCAAGCCGGTTACCGTGCCGGGCCTGCATGCGATGAAAGCGCAGGGGCAGCGCATTGTCATGTTGACCGCCTACGACTCCAGTTTTGCCTGGCAGCTCGAGTCCGCCGGTATCGACATCGCGCTGGTCGGTGATTCGCTGGGCATGGTGGTGCAGGGGCATCGCAGCACGCTGCCGGTGACGCTCGATCACATGGTCTATCACACCGCGGCTGTCGCTCGCGGGTTGTCCGCGACCCTGCTGGTGGCGGACATGCCGTTCATGGCCGATCGCGATATCGCACACGTGCTGCAGGCCGGTGCCCGGCTGGTAGGTGAGGCTGGCGCCGCGATGGTGAAGATCGAAGGCGCCGCACCGCATATTCTCGAGGCGATTGCCGCGCTGACCGCCCGTGCCATTCCGGTTTGCGCCCATCTCGGGTTGACGCCGCAGTCGGTGCACAAGTTCGGCGGTTTTCGCATTCAGGGCAGGGAACAGCTGGCCGCCGATCACATCGTGGCCGAGGCGCTTGCGGTGCAGGCGGCTGGAGCGGACCTGCTCGTGCTCGAAGGCGTGCCGACGGCGCTCGGTGAACGGGTCACGGCGACAGTGAAGATTCCGGTCATCGGCATCGGCGCCGGCCCGCATTGTGATGGGCAGGTGCTGGTGATCCATGACATGCTTGGCATCACCCCGGGCAAGCGACCCAAATTCAGCAAGGACTTTCTTGCCGGGCGCGGCTCGGTGGCAGCAGCGATCACCGCCTATGCCGAAGACGTGCGCAGCGGTGCCTTCCCGGCCCCCGAACACTGTTTCAACTGACCTAATCTGAAGCCGAAGTCATGCAGACCCTCCAAGATGCTCCCGCCTTGCGTGCGGCGATCCGTAGTTGGCGCAGCAAAGGGCAGACGGTGGGCTTCGTGCCGACCTTGGGCAATCTGCATGCCGGTCACCAGTCGCTGATCAAGCTGGCGCGGGCGCGCACCGATCGGGTGGTTGCCAGCGTGTTCGTCAACCCCACCCAGTTTGCTCCCGGCGAGGATTTCGAACGCTATCCACGCACGCTAGTGCAGGATCAGGCAGCACTGGCCGACGAGGAATGCGATCTGCTGTTCACGCCGGACGTGGCGACGCTGTATCCCTTCGGTGCGGAAAACAGTGTCAGCCTGCACGTGCCGCAGATCACCGATACGCTGGAAGGCGCCCATCGGCCGGGACACTTTGACGGCGTTGCCACCGTGGTGTGCAAGCTGTTCAACCTGGTGCAGCCGGATCTGGCGATTTTCGGCCAGAAGGACTTCCAGCAACTGAAGGTGATCGAGCGGATGGTGAGTGACCTCTCGCTGCCGGTGAGGATCATGGCCGCGCCCACCATGCGGGCGGATGACGGCCTGGCGTTGAGTTCGCGCAATCAATATCTGTCGGTCGCCGAGCGGGCGCGGGCGCCGATGATCCACGATACCTTGCTGAAGATGCGTGACCTGCTGGGTAAGGGGCATGCCTGGCGGGTGCTGGAGCAGGTCGCCACGGCGCAATTGATCCGGGGCGGATTCGAGCCCGATTATGTGGTGATTCGCCGCGCCGAGGATCTCGCCGAGCCCGCCGAGGGCGAACAAACCGGCCTGATCGCGCTGATTGCCGCACGCCTTGGCAGCACTCGGTTGATCGACAACTTGCTGTTCGACTGAGCGGCCATATATAGGGACCGTTTTCGGGACCGCTTCGGTTGATGTTGCAGTGCAATGTCATCGGTTCGATAATGTCCAACTCTGCAGGCTGTCCCTGCTGGAAAGAACGTCATGCACCTGAATATGCTGAAGGCCAAGATCCACCGGGCCACAGTCACCCACGCCGAGCTGCACTACGAGGGCTCGATCGCAATCGACGGCTTGCTGCTCGATGCTTCGGGCATCCGCGAGTACGAGCAGATCCATGCCTGGAACATCAATAACGGCAAGCGCTTCGTCACCTATGCGCTGCGTGCGGAAGAAGGCTCCGGCATCATCTCGGTGAACGGCAGCGCTGCGCATCGCGCGAAGCCGGGCGACCTGATCATCATCGCCGCCTTTGCGACGCTGTCAGAGGCCGAGCTCGAGCAGTTCCAGCCGACGCTGGTCTATGCCGATGCCAACAACCGCATCTCGCACACCAATCGGTCGATTCCCAAGCAGATGGCTGCCGCCTGATCTGCTTTTGCTGATGGATGCCGGTCCAGCGCCGGCACGTCAGCCGTGATGTCTGGCCAGCGCCCACTGCACATGCTCGCGCACTACGCTGGAGGTGTGCGTCGCACGGGCCTGCAGCGCGTCGATTACCGCTGCCGATGAGGGTGCGTTGCCCAGCGCCACGGCGATATTGCGCAGCCAGCCTTCGTAGCCGGTGCGGCGGATCGCCATACCTTCGGTGTGTTTGAGGAAGGCCTCCTCGCTCCAGCTGAACAGCTCGACCAGCTTGGCGCCGTCCAGACTATGGCGTGGCGCGAAGTCCGGCTCGGTGGCCTCCTGCGCGAACTTGTTCCAGGGGCAGATCAGCTGGCAGTCGTCGCAACCGAAGATGCGATTGCCCATCGGCGCGCGCAATTCTTCCGGAATGCTGCCCTTGAGCTCGATCGTGAGGTAGGAGATGCAGCGTCGTGCATCCAGCCGGTACGGTCCGACAATCGCCTGGGTCGGACAGATCTCGATGCAGCGGCTGCAGCTGCCGCAATGCGCGCTGGCTGGTGCGTCGACCGGTAGCGGAAGGTCGGTGTAAAGCTCGCCGAGAAAGAAGTACGACCCGGCGCGGCGATTGATCAGCACCGTGTGCTTGCCGATCCAGCCGAGCCCCGCATTGCGCGCCAGTGCCTTCTCCAGCACCGGCGCCGAATCCACATAGGCGCGATAGCCGAAGTCGCCGACCACGGCATGGATGCGCTCGGCCAGTTTCTGCAGGCGGTTGCGCATCAGCTTGTGGTAGTCGCGACCCAGCGCGTAACGCGACACGTACCCGGCTTCGCCGTCTTCCAGCACGGCCCACGCGTTGTGGGTGCCGGGCGGTATGTAGTCCATGCGCACTGAAATGACCCGCTGCGTGCCCGGTTCGAGTTCGGCCGGACGACTGCGTTTGGCGCCATGGCGCGCCATGTATTCCATTTCGCCGTGATGGCCGTCTTCGAGCCAGCGCTTGAGGTGCTGCTCGTCTTCGCCGAGTTCGGTGCCGCTGATGCCCGCTTCGGCAAAACCGAGCTCGATCGCCCAGCGCTTGATGTCGCGGGCAAGTGCGGCGTAATCGGGTGCGGTGCGGAAGGCGGCGGTGGACATGCCGCTATTGTAAGCCGGCCATTGAAGGCCAGCCGATGCGGATGCGTGGTCATGCCTATAATTCGCGCATGTCAGCCCATACGCACCACCGCGATCTCTATACCGTCGAACAGGTGCGCGCGATGGAGCGCGATGCACTTACGGCATTGGGCATCTCCGGCTATGACCTGATGCGTCGTGCCGCCAATGCCGCACTGAACAGCTTGCGCCGGCATTGGCCGCAAGCTCGGCACATACGCATTTATTGCGGCCCCGGCAATAACGGTGGCGACGGTTTCCTGTTGGGTGTGCTGGCACGTGAGGCAGGGTTGCAGGTTGAGCTGGTGGCGCTGAGTGCAGTAGCGCATGGCGATGCGGCGCTGGCGCGTGCTGCGTGGGAAGCCGGCGGCGGTCGCGTTCAACTGTGGGAGCCGGAGTGCGAGCTTCAGGAAACCGAATTGCAAGTGGACGCGCTGTACGGCATCGGGCTAAATCGTGCGCCGGAGCCTTCGGTGGCGAGCCTCATCGAGCACATCAACATCAGTGAAATTCCGGTGCTGGCACTGGATGTACCTTCCGGATTGAATGCGGATAGCGGCGATTGTCCTGGAGCCGCGATCCGGGCCGACGTCACGGTGACGTTCATTGCGGGCAAGCGTGGGCTGCACACGGGTCGCTCCGCTGACCTTATCGGGGTGTTGGAGCTGGCGACGCTCACTGTTCCCGACAGCGTCCATGCCGGCGTTCGACCCGACGCGCAATTGCTTGCCGCTGAAGCATTGCCGCCGCGTGCCCGCTACGCCAACAAGGGCAACAACGGCCATGTGCTGGTGATTGGCGGCGAGCACGGGATGGG
>JBAPPP010000405.1:0-1552 GCA_049280175.1 Rhodanobacter sp. | reverse complement strand
ACATTGGCCGATGCCAACGAGGCTCGCGACTGGCGTATCTACGCCGAGTTTGCCCAGCGACTGATTGTGCAGGCCAGGCGGCTCTACGCCGGCGACAGTCTGGGTGCGGAGCTGACCGGCACGGCCTATGCGCTGGATTCGACAACCATCGATCTCTGCCTGTCGGTGTTCCCGTGGGCCCACTTCCGCTCGACCAAGGCCGCGGTGAAGTTGCACACGCTGCTCGATCTGAACGGCAATATCCCGAGCTTCATCCACATCTCCGATGGCAAGCTGCACGACGTTCATGTGCTGGATATGCTGCTGCCCGAACCAGGCGCCATCTACGTCATGGACCGGCAGATTTGGAATGACGGCAAACTCAGGCCAAATGCCCAATAAGCGCGGCCCGCGCCGCTTTCCCCTATGTGGCCTCGTTGTGACGAAGGGTGTTAATCCTACTGAGTCGCAAAATCACCAAGCCAACCGGCGGTTTTTGCTTGGAGCGACGCGAGTGTGATTCGTTATGAGTGAAGATTCGACCGTCCGGGGAGGGTGGTGTGGATCTTGACGATGGAACCGGCACGCAAGTGCGTTTCGAGGAGTACACAGCGAGTTTGGCAGCGGTGCTGGGACACGCCGACCGCGTGAGACCGTTTGCGGACTACTGTGTTGGGCTACTGTCAGCGGAGGGCCGCAAGAGTGTCGAACCGCTGGCGGCGGTGACCGCGCCGGAGCGAACTGCGGCGCAACACCAATCGCTGCTGCACTTTGTCGCACAGGCGCCGTGGTCTGATCAGGCGATGTTGCGCCGTGTGCGCGAATGTGTCCTGCCATCCATCACGCGTGACGAACCGATCCAGGCGTGGATCATCGACGACACAGGCTTTCCCAAGAAGGGTAGCCACTCGGTCGGCGTGGCCCGGCAGTATTGCGGTCAGTTGGGCAAGCAGGACAACTGCCAGGTGGCGGTCAGTCTTTCAGTGGCGACCCATCAGGGAAGCTTACCTGTTGCCTACCGGCTGTATCTACCGAAGGAGTGGGCCGACGATGCGGCACGACGGGATATCGCCGGCGTTCCGGATGATGTCTGCTTCCAGACCAAGCCCGAGATCGCGTTGCAGCTGTTGCGCCAGGCGCTGGCGGATGGTGTGCCACCGGCGCCGGTGGGGATGGACCCGGCCTATGGCAATGACAGCAAACTGCGAGCCAGGATCAGCGAGCTTGGGCTGACCTACGTGGCCGGCATCCTGCCCACAACGATGGTGTGGCGGCCCGGTGAGGCACCCTTGCCACCGGCGCCCAGCTCAGGCCGTGGCCGGCCCGGCAAACGGTTGCGCCGTGATGAAACACACCAACCGGTGCCGGCAAAGACACTGGCTCTGGAACTCGCGGCCGACGCCTGGCAACAGATCACGTGGCGGGACGGCAGCAACACGCAGCTGACGTCGCGGTTTGCCCGATGGCGGGTGCGCCCCGCACACGACGACGCCAGGCGCAGCGAACCCGCGCCCGAAGAGTGGCTGCTGATCGAATGGCCGGAGGGCGCAGCTGAACCAGAACACTACTGGCT
>JBAPPP010000404.1:0-14871 GCA_049280175.1 Rhodanobacter sp. | reverse complement strand
ATACCGACCTGTACAAGTTCTCGATGATGCAGGTGGTGCTTCATCAGTATCCGGCCGCGCAGGTCGAGTATCGCTTCAAATGTCGCAATCCAGGCATCGATCTGGTGCCGTATATTGAGGAGATTCGTGCCGAATTGGCTGCGCTGTGCAGCCTGCGTTTTGCGGTGGATGAGCTCGACTACCTGCGTAGCTGGCGTTTCATCAAGAGCGACTTCGTCGATTTTCTGGGGTTGTTTCAGCTTAACCAGAAGTACGTGGAAATCATGCCTTCCGCGGCGGACAACGGCGAGATCGAGATCCGCATTCGCGGACCGTGGCTGCACACGATCCTGTTTGAGGTGCCGTTGCTGGCGATCGTCAACGAGGTTTATTTCCGGCATGTCGGCGCGGACCTCGATCTGACCGAAGGGCGCCGACGGCTGCGCGAGAAGATCGCACTGTTGCGCGATACGCCGGGCTACGCCGGCTGTCGGATCGCCGATTACGGTACGCGCCGGCGTTATTCACGCGCGTGGCAGCAGGAGGTGGTGACCACACTGCAGCAAGGCCTGGGCGCGCAGCTGGCAGGCACCAGCAATGTGTGGCTGGCACGCAAGCTCGGCTTGACCCCGCTCGGCACGCTGGCACACGAATACTTGCAGGCGCATCAGGCGCTGGGTCCTCGACTGCGCGACTCGCAGGTGGCGGCGTTGGAGGCGTGGGCGAAGGAGTACCGCGGCGATCTCGGGATCGCGTTGTCCGATGTCTACGGACTCAACGCGTTCCTGCGCGATTTCGACATGTACTTCTGCAAGCTGTTTGACGGCACCCGGCACGACTCCGGCGACCCGTTCGAGTGGGGCGACAAAGTGCTGGCGCACTATCAGGCGAATCGGGTTGATCCGCGCAGCAAGGTCCTGGTGTTCAGCGATGGTCTCGACATTCCGAAAGTGATGCAGCTGTATGCGCACTTCCGGGAGCGCTGTCTGCTCGCGTTCGGTGTAGGCACCAATCTCACCAATGATGTCGGGCTGACACCGTTGCAGATTGTGATCAAGATGATCCGCTGCAACGGCCAGCCGGTCGCCAAGCTCAGTGACTCGCCCGGCAAGAACATGTGCGAGGACGAGGCATACGTGACCTACCTGCGCCAGGTGTTCGAGATTCCCGCAACGCAGGGCTGAGCAGGCAGCGCTCACAAGACTCAGAACGCCGGCAGCACCGCACCCTGGTACTTCTGCTCGATGAAGGCCTTGATCTCGGGGCTGTTCAGCGCCTTGGCCAGCTTCTGCACGCGCGGGTCGTTCTGGTTATCTGGCCGGCCGACCAGATAGTTCACATACGGCGAGTTCTTGTCCTCGATCAGCAACGCGTCCCTGGTCGGATTCAAGCCGGCGGCCAGCGCATAGTTGGTATTGATCAGCGCCAGGTCCACCTCGTCCAGCGTGCGCGGCAGCATGGCTGCTTCCAGTTGACGAAACCGCAGATGCTTCGGGTTCGCCGTGATGTCCTTCAGCGTGGACATCTCGTTGCTGGGGTCCTTCAGCGAGATCAGCCCGTGCCTGGCAAGAAGCAGCAACGCACGGCTGTTGTTGCTGGGGTCGTTCGGGAGAGTCACGCTGGCGCCGTCCGGTAGCTCGTCGATGCTTTTGTACTTGCGCGAGTACGCGCCGAACGGCTCAATGTGCACGCCGGTGATGACCACCAGGTTCGTGCCGTGCTCGCGGTTGAACGCATCCAGGTAGGGTTTGGTCTGGAAATAGTTCAGGTCGACACCTTTCTCGACTACTTGCACGTTCGGCTGCACATAGTCGGCGAACACCCTGACCTGGAGATCGATGCCGTCCTTCGCCAGCAACGGCTTCACCTGCTTGAGGATCTCGGCGTGCGGAATCGCGGTGGCGGCCACCGTAAGTGTTTGCGTGCCGTTGCCGGGGGCACCATTGCCGGGGGCAGAGCAGCCGACCAGGAGGAGCACGGTGGCGAGTGGGACGAGCAGTCTGTTCATGACGGCAAATCTTGTGCGGCGCACAAGAATAGCCGTCTATACCGCCAAATGCAAAGTGCGGGAGGCCTGGCCGTTCAGCGTCGGCTGTAGCGCGCCACGATGCGGTCGCCGAGCATCTGCAGCAGCTGCACCAGCACGATCAGCAGCACCACGGTCACCAGCATGTAGTCGGACTTGTAGCTGAGGTACCCGTACCGATAGGCCAGATCGCCCAATCCGCCGGAGCCGATAGCGCCACCCATCGCGGTGTAGCCGACCAGCGCGATCGCGGTGACGGTGATACCGGCAAGCAGGCCGCCGCGGGCCTCGGGCAGAAGCACATGGCGCACGATCTGCCACAGGCTGGCGCCCATCGCCTGGCTGGCCTCGATCACGCCATGCTCGACCTCGCGCAGTGCGGTTTCCACCAACCTCGCAAAGAACGGCGCGGCGCCGATCACCAGTGGTGGAATCGCGCCACGGATGCCGAGCTTGGTGCCGACCAGGAAATAGGTCACCGGCATCAACACGATCATCAGGATGATGAATGGTACCGAGCGCAGTATGTTCACCAGCAACGAGGTGATGGCATACAGCTTGGGCATCGGGCGCAACTGGCCTCTATCAGTGAGATACAGCAGCACGCCCAGCGGAAGGCCGATCAGTACGGTGAGCAACAACGAGCCGCCAAGCATCAGCAGGGTATCGACGCAGGCTCGGCCAATCTCGTCCCAGTCGTCGATATTCGGGAACAACGTTTGCAGGGTCGGTGTGCTGCTCATCGGTTCAATTCCTCGATTTCGATGCCGGCTTCGCGCAAGGCGATCAGCGCGGCATCCACCCCTGCGCCCTGCATCGCCAAGGTGAGCTGGCCATAGGGCAGGTGCTTGATGCGGTCGATACGCCCGGCCAGGATGTTGAAATCAATGCCGGTTTCACGTGCCACGCGGCCCAGCGTCGGCGTCAACGTGGTGTCGCCGCGAAAGCTGAGCCGCAGAAGGCGTCCCTGTACCTGCGAGAAAGCGGTCTGTTCACCGGCAACCTCCTCCGGCAATGCCTCATTGACGAAGCGTTTCGTGGTGGCGTGTTGCGGGTGAAGGAAGACATCGACCACCGTGCCGCTTTCCACGATCACGCCGGCATCCAGTACCGCCACGCGGTCACAGACGCGACGTACCACGTCCATTTCGTGGGTGATCAGCACGATGGTGAGTTTCAGTTCGCGGTTGATCTCGGCCAGCAACTCCAGCACCGAGGCGGTGGTCTGCGGATCGAGCGCGCTGGTCGCCTCGTCGCACAGCAGGATCGATGGGCGATTGGCGAGTGCGCGGGCAATGCCGACGCGCTGCTTCTGCCCACCGGAAAGCTGCGACGGATACTTGTCGGCATGCTCGGTCAGGCCGACCCGCGCCAGCAGTTCGTCGACGCGATGGCGCAGCGTTGCGGCGTCGCGTTCGCCAGCCAGTCGCAGGGGGAACGCAACGTTGTCGGACACGGTCTGTGAGGCAAGCAGGTTGAAGTGCTGGAAGATCATGCCGATGCGCCGGCGCTGTTCGCGCAGTGCCGGTTCCGCCAATGCCGTCATCTCGGTGTCGCCAACCATAATCTTGCCGCCGCTGGGGCGTTCGAGCAGATTGATCAGCCGTATAAGCGTCGATTTACCAGCACCGGACAGGCCGATGATGCCGAATACCTCGCCATCGGCAATATCGAGGCTGAAACGCTGCAGCGCGGGGATATCCCGACCGTCGACGCGGTAGGATTTGTGAACATCGACAAAGCGGATCACGGCGTATCTCGGCCTGTGCGTGAAAACGCCATTCTATGTCACAGGCGTCACGGGCGATGGCGTAGACTGCCTGAATGGGATTTCCCCCAGTCGGAGCCTTAGCTCATGTCCAGCGTTTACGATTTCAGTGCCACCGATATCGACGGCAACCAGCGCTCGCTCGCCGAATGGCGCGGCAAGACGTTGTTGATCGTCAATGTCGCTTCCAAGTGCGGCTTCACCCCGCAATACAAGGGGCTGGAAACGCTGTGGCAGGATCAGCGCGATCGGGGACTCGTGGTGCTGGGTTTCCCGTGCGACCAGTTTGGTCATCAGGAACCAGGCAGTGCCGAAGAGATCAAGAATTTCTGCAGCACCCATTTTGACGTGACGTTTCCGATGTTTGCCAAGATCGAGGTCAATGGCGAACATGCCGATCCGCTCTACCAGTGGCTGAAGAGCGAGGGCAAGGGCATCCTCGGCAGTGAGTCCATCAAGTGGAACTTCACCAAGTTTCTGGTCGATGAAAATGGCCAGGTGGTGAAGCGCTACGCGCCCACCGATACGCCCGAGAAGATTGCCAAGGATACGTTGGCTCGACTGGGCGGGTGAGCTGACCGGGCCGCCTCAACCGCGGCCGCGAAAGCCCGCCAGCAGCACTGCAATCGCGTCCACGTCGCTGCTCGCGCGTGGCCCGTCCGCTGGCGGCTCGTAATTGTTGAGCATGATCGCGAACGCCAGGCGCTCACCGGCGGCGGTGGTGACATAGCCGACGAGGCAATGCACGAACTCCATGCTGCCGGTCTTTGCATGCACGTTGTTTTCAGCTGCTGTATGGCGCATACGCCCGATCAGAGTGCCGTCCACGCCGGCGATCGGCAGTGCCTCGTACAACGGCGTGGCATACGGTTGTGCGGCCAGATAGCCGAGCAGGTGCACCAGTGCATCAGGAGTGGCGAGGTCGCGGCGCGACAGGCCCGTGCCTTCCGTGATCATGCTGGCTGATGGTGGAATCCCGATCTGTGCCAGCAACTGCTGCAGCGCCTTGATGCCCCACTGTTCGGTACTCGTGAATTGCCCTGGCGTGGGTGACGCCAATACGGCTTGCTCATGTGCGCCGACGCTTAACAGCAGATTCTGCAGGTAGAGATTCTGCGAGCGTTTCAGGCCGCTCTGGAGGATATCCAGCAACGGCGGCGACAGCACTTCGGCCAGTGTGTCGGTGTGTGCAAGCAGTGCTGCGTCGCTCTGTGGCCAATGCATGATCTGCAACTTGCCGCTGACGTTGATACCGTGATGCGCCAATGCCTGTTGCAATTGCTGGCCGGCCAGCAGGGCCGGGTCCGGCAGCGCCAGTTTGAAATGCTGCGAGGGTGCATTGGCCGGGACGGTGCCAAACACGTACAACGTGTTTGCTCCCGGCGCGCGGTACAGGTTGATGTCGCTTTGCGTGCGCGGCAAGGTTGTGGTCAGTTGGCCGAGCAGTGGTGGTTTTGCGTCTACCGGGTCAAAGCCGAGTCTGGCCGGAAGACCGGCTGCTGTTCCCGGGTCCACCGTAATGTCGACGATGTTTTCCTGCACGCTCAACGCCGAGGAGGGCACCGCAAACCAGCTTTGCAGATCGCCGGCTTCCCAGCCGGAACCAAATGACGGGCCGGCGAAATAGCCATCATCGGCGATCAGGTCTCCGTGTACCGAACGCACGCCGCGTGCCACTAGCTGGCTGGCTAGCTGGTCCGCCCAGTCAACGCTCGTGGCGGTCCCCAGGGTAGGGTCGCCCATGCCATAGAGGATCAGTGGGCCATTCAGACGGCCATGCCGGATGTCGCCGTTGGCAAGCAGCCGGGTCGGGATCCGGTATTCCGCGCCCAGCGTGCTCATGCTCAGCGCGGCGGTAAACAACTTCGCGGTGGAAGCGGGTTGCAGCAGCTGATCGGCACGGTGCGTATAGAGCGTGCGACCACTGTCGAGCGAGACCACGGAAATGCCCCAGCTCGCTTGCGCAAATCGGGGCTGGCCGATCTGCGCATCGATCTGGGCCGTCAGCGCCGCTATCGTGGTGGCACTGGAGGCCGGGGATGTCTCCTCCGCCGCCATCGCCAGCGGCCCGGCAAATAGCCATGCACAGGCCAGTAGATAAGCGGCAAAACGACGACGGCAAAGGCTTGGCGGCAGGCTCATGGCGACAGTATCGCGAATCCCGTCGCCCGCCGCAGCAGGGAGTTCAAGACGGTTCTGGTAAACTTCAACGTCCATGTCGGCACCTGGCCGGCGGACCTAAACCTATTCGTGAGACGCTCATGCAGATTGCCCAGAACTCCGTTGCTGCTTTCCATTACACGTTGACCGATGACCATGGCCAGGTCATCGACAGCTCCGAAGGCCGCGAGCCATTGACCTACCTGCATGGCAGTGGGCAGATCGTGCCCGGCCTGGAAAAGCAGATGGAAGGCCGCAAGAGCGGCGACAAGTTCACCGCGGATGTGGCGCCTGAAGATGGCTATGGCGTGCATCACGCCGAGTTGATGCAGGAAGTGCCGATGGAAGCATTCCAGGGTGTCGAAGACATTCAGCCCGGCATGCAGTTTCAGGGCCGTGGCCCGCAGGGTGAAATCAACGTCACCGTGACCAAGGTTGAAGACGGCAAGGTATTCATCGATGGCAACCATCCGTTGGCCGGGCAGACCCTGCATTTCGCCATCGAAGTGACCGATGTGCGCGCGGCTTCCGGGGAAGAGCTGGCGCACGGACACGTCCATGGCGAGGGTGGTCATCACCACTGATTACTGTCGCGGTTTGACGATGATCTGACAAGACGAAGGCCCGTTGACGACAAAGACACCGGGCCTTCGTCGTGCACGGGTTCAGTACCAGTCGAGCAGCGATATTCCCAGGCCGACGTAAGTGGCGTTGTGGTTGTAGTCGATCAGGCTCTCACCATAACCCTTGAACACTTCTGTGTAACCGCGCAGATTGCCGATCAGCGGGAAGCTCCAGGTGAACTGTGCGGCGCCGTGGTTTTCGTTGCCGCCACGGAATGAGTCGCGCAGCATCAGGCCGAATTCCTGGCCATGCCATTCATGGATGATCTGCATGTCGCCGCGGCCGATGTAGTTGCTGATGTCGGGATTGTTGTCGTTCGCCCGCGATTCCGGAATCCGCCACCAGGGGCGAAACATCACGGTCCAGTCGCCACGCTCGAAGCCGACATCGGCGATCACCCGGTTCCAGCTGCGCGAAAGCGGGTCGGACTGGCCGTTGGACTGATGGTCAACGCCGATGCCGAGCAGCCGGCCATCCCAGCCGAACACCTGATAGTGGGTGTTGAACATCAGTATGGCATCGGGTTCGTAGTCGGTCTCGCGGAACGGCCGCGAAGCCTCGGAGTTGTAGAGCTGCCAGTGCGAATCCTGGGTGTAGCCCACCCACAGATCGCCGGCGTCGCCAAACACGCCCTGCCAAACCTTGGTCTTCAGGCTGAGCTGGAAGGTCGCTTCCACGTTGTCCAGTTGCTGCGGGGTCGTCACCGTGTTGACGGGATTGGGACTGTGCGGCTCGTCGTTTTGATTGCTGGTGGCGAACACCGGCATGACGTAAACCGGTTTGTAGCCACGCACATTGAACGTGCCCAGTTTGCTTTCCGGCGAAAGCTCCCAGCGACTATCGAGCAGCGACAGCGGCTTCGCTACCTCGTTGTTGGCTTCTACTGCAGCGGATGTGGCGCTCTTGTCACGGCTGAAAACATTCGAGCTGTTCTCTTGTTGATCGGTACGCTTCTTCGCTGTCGGCAAGTTGGCCCGGCCGGTGGCTTTGTCGTAGCAGGCCAGGCGTGGCGCGTCACTCTCGATCCCGGCGCAGGCGCGGATGTCGGTAGGGTCGGGATTCTGAGCATGGCCTGGCGTGACGAACAGGCCCGCGGCCAAGGCCAGTGGCGCAGCAAGGTGACATGGCTTCATCGAGCTAAGGTTCCGAATGAAGGTCACTGGAGGATTGGGTCGTAAGTGCAGGCCACTCACTCCCGCAACAAAAGGCCGGCCACAAACAACTCGTGTGGCCGGCCCGACTGGCTTGGCAGACGTTACTGCTGTGGCAGCTTTGTCCAGCGCTCGTATTCGGCCTTGCTGATCTTGCCGTCGCGATTGGTGTCCGCATGAATGAAATCGTTGGCCAAGGGCGGATACGCGACGGCCTGGTCCTCAGTGATTCCCTTGCTACCGCCGGACAGCTGTTCGAACGGTGGCGCTGGTCCGATAGTCGGTTTCGGGGGCGGCACACTCGCTACGGTAGTCTGCCCCTGTGTCGTCTGGGCGGACGGTGCCTGGCCAACGGCGGCATCAGCCGCTGTTGATGCGGGCGCCGGCATCGCTTGCGGCGGCGGCGGCGGCGGTGGCGGTGCGTCTTGGGCGATCAGGGTGCCTGCAAAGAGTAGTGCGGCGGCGGTTAGTGCGGACAACATTGGCTTGCGAGATTTCATCATTGATACTCCATGCCAGAAAAGTTTGTGCGATCAACCGGATCGAATCAGACGGAATCGTTTCCGGACGGGCAGTTCTCGAAACCGGCTGCCAGACGCGCTATGACGCTAACAGAGGATTTGTAAATGCCGGCTCAACATCATGGCCATAAAACTGTGAAGGCCCTGTGTCGTTGAGCGCGGCTTCAGCAAATGATCGTCCGTTGAGCCTGGCCCAGGCGCGCCTGTTGCAGCTGGCAGCGCAGGGACTGTTGCAACCATTGCGGCGACGCCCCCGACACAGCGATGTTGTAAGTACGATCGAACGCATGCGATTGCTGCAGATCGACACCATCCATGTCGTCGCACGCAGCCCCTATCTGGTGCTGCACTCACGCCTTGGTCACTACCCGATGGCATGGCTTGACGAAGCGTTGACGCAGGGACGGCTCGCCGAATGCTGGGCGCATGAGGCCTGTTTTGTCACCGCGAGCGATATCGGGTTACATCGTGGCGAGCATGGTCGGCGCATGCATCATTGGGCACACCGGCACGCTGCGCGGATGCATCGCGAACAACGCGCAGACATGGATAACTTGCTGGCCGGCATTCGCGTCTCCGGTCCGGTGCGCGCGGCGGACTTTGCTCGCGCCAGTGGCGATGACGGCCCGGCGAAAACGGGATGGTGGGAATGGAAACCGGAGAAACGCTGGCTGGAAGCCTGGTTTGCGCTGGGTGAGTTGATGGTGACGCGGCGCGAGCGTTTCCAGCGGGTGTATGACCTGGCCGAAAACGTGCTCGCCCGGCTTGATCCACCGTTCGACCCCCAGGCCGTCGCGCTTTCCGCAGAAGCCTTGCGGCAGCGCTTCATCGTCGACAGCGTGCGTGCCCTGGGGGTGACTTCGGCTGGCTGGATTGCCGACTACTATCGTTTGAAACCGGCCGTCAGCGAGCAGGAGCTTGCACCGTTGCTGGCAGGTGGCGAGCTGCTGGCGGTTTCGGTGCAGGGCTGGGAGACACCGGGTTACGTGCACCGTGATCATGCCGACTTGCTGGACAAGGCGCTGCGCGGCCGCTTGCGCGCCACGCATACCACGCTGCTGTCGCCGTTCGATCCGCTGGTTTGGGATCGTGCCCGGGTCCGCGCGATGTTCGATTTCGAATACACCATCGAGTGCTATACCCCGGCAGCGCGCCGACAGTATGGTTACTTCGTGCTGCCAATACTTCATCGCGGCCGGCTGGTCGGTCGGCTGGATGCCAAGGCGCATCGAAGCGAGGGCGTATTCGAGATCAAGGCCCTGTTTCTGGAGCCGGGCGTGGAACCTGAGCCATCGCTGATCCAGGCACTGGCCACGGCGATTGCCGGCACCGCTCGCTGGCACGACACACCGAAAATCAGGCTCGGACGTACGCAGCCAGCGGGGTTGGCCAAAGCATTGCGCGCGGTCTGGCGAGCGCAGGACTGACTGCCTCAACTCAGTGAGTGCTGCTGGCCGGTGCCGGGCTTTGTGCGCAGGACTTGCCATGCAGGGCCTCGCGCAATTGGCTGGCCAACGAATTGCAACGAGCCGCCAGTTGGGGGCGAATGTCCGGATTTTCCGAATCGAGCAGCAGACTCGTGCGCATGGCCTGATAACGTGCCGGCAATTGGTCCGGCGAGAAAATCGCTGCCGCGCGATGGCAGGCCATATAGCTGGCTAGATAATCGTCACAGACAGGAATACCCGTACGCTCAGGCAGGTCGACATCCTCGACGGTGATATGGCCGTTGGCGGGCGCTACATGATGTTGTTGATGGTGGGCGCTGGTGCCAGCTGCGGCAGAGGTCGACCCAGTGGTAGTGGTAGCCGTTGCGGATGCAGGAGGCACAGCTTTCGGCGCGGGCTGGTGGGCGCAACCGACCAGCAGGCCGACAATTATGGTGGCCAGAGTCAGACGGGACAGGGCAGGCATCATTTGGTTCTCCTAGACGGGCGACCGCGTGACTGAACCGGGACGGGACTGGAAACGCACAGGCCAGCAATAATGGCTGGGACTTGCCCACACTAGACGAGGTTGGACGTAAATAGAATCTGAATTTGCGGTCTCTGGTTAAAAAATCAGCGAAAATCGGCTTATTCGGTCTAGATGGGCACAATCTCGCATCTACTACGTTCTGACGTTATGATTCTTCCACTGTGTTTGCCGGGGTCACCAGAGTTATGTGGCCCGATGCAGCTGATCCGCGATCCGCCTCATCGTTCACCCTAGGGTTGTTTCCTTGCACACCAGTAAGCCGGCCACGCCTTTACGCCTTGTATGCAGGCGGGTCGAGTCTATAAACCTGTGGAGTGATCAAGATGTCAGATCGTCAGATCGGTACCGTCAAGTGGTTCAACGACGCCAAGGGCTTTGGTTTCATCAGCCGTGACAACGGCCCGGACGTATTCGTGCATTTCCGCGCGATTACCGGTGGCGGCTTCAAGAGCCTGCAGGAAGGCCAGCAGGTCTCCTTCAAGGTTGTGCAGGGTCAGAAGGGCCTGCAGGCCGACGAAGTGACCCCGGCCTGAGTGCCGCATCACCTAATGTCGTGTGTGATCAGAAACCGGGCAGCAATGCCCGGTTTTTTCATGCCTGGATAATGAAATCCATAAATCACTTGACAAATCACCTGTTTGTCTGAAATCCGTTATGCTTGGGTTACTGCGTCTGCTCGGCTACGTGCGTGCCCGGTATGGATTTCCTGAATCCGCATCGTTACACCCGACCCCGGCAAGCCCAGTAAGCCGTCGGCCCGTTGGGGCCGGTTTGTCTCAGCGTCTGGAATGGATCGGAGTGAGTCATGTCGGATCGTGAAGTAGGTACCGTCAAGTGGTTCAATGACGCCAAGGGTTTCGGCTTCATCAGCCGGGAGAGTGGCCCTGACGTGTTTGTGCATTTCCGCGCCATCAGTGGTTCGGGTTTCAAGAGCTTGCAGGAAGGCCAGAAAGTCAGCTTCAAGGTCGTCGATGGCCAGAAGGGCTTGCAGGCCGAAGACGTCACGGCAGCTTGATCGTCGTGAATGAATCAGAAAGAGGCCGGCGCAAGCCGGCCTCTTTCTGTGCGTGGTTGCACCCGTGATCGCCGCGTCACGTTAGCCTGTCGGAATGTCAGATCATTTTGCTGAAAGTGCGGATTCTTCGATTCCGCCGATAATCACCATGTCAACCGAGCAAACTGTGCTTGCGGTTTCGGCCGACGACGGGTCGCGCATTGAATTGCTGTGTATCCACCCTGCCGCCGAGTGGCGTCGCCTGTTGTATTGGCTACCGGCCATGGGCATGCCGGTCAGGCATTATCTGCCACTCGCCGAGACACTCGCTGCGCAAGGCGTGGCGGTGATAATGCATGAATGGCGCGGCATCGGCTCCAGTAATCGTCGCGCAGGCCGTCGTTGCAATTGGGGTTATCGCGAATTGCTGGAAGACGATTTGCCGGCAGCGTTGGCAATGGTGCGCATGCGCTGGCCGCAGGCGGCGTGTTGGCTGGGTGGGCACAGCCTTGGCGGCCAGTTGAGCTCGCTGTATGCCAGCCTGCACCCGCGGGAATATGCCGGCCTGGTGCTGGTGGCAAGCGGTTCGCCTTACTGGCGCCGTTACCGGCATGGCTGGTTGCTCGGCGCTGCCTTTGCCTCCGCGCCGCTGTTGGCCGGTCTGCTGGGTTATCTGCCGGGGCGCCGGATCGGTTTTGGCGGCAACGAAGCGCGCGCCGTCATCGCCGACTGGGCACGCAGCGGTCGCACCGGGCGCTATTCGGCGACCGGAATGCCACAGGATTTCGAACAACGGCTTGCGTCTTTGCAGCTGCCGTTGCTGGCACTGCGTCTGGCTGACGACTGGCTGGGACCGTCGCCGTCGCTGGACTGGCTGGTCGGCAAGATGCCGCGTGCGCCTTGCACGTTGGATGTGATCACGTCGAAGGACCTGGGCGGGCTGCCGGCCGATCACTTCGGCTGGATGAAAACGCCGGCGCCGATCGCCGAACGCATCGCGGACTGGATCGCCGCACTGGACTCGTCGTTGCCGGCGCACAGCCAGCCGATGGCTTGATACTGTGGGGATATGGCTGCATGTTCCTAAATCCATGTCTTGCCGGACGGCCCGATGAATCTGTTTGAACCGTTTCCCCAGCGCAGCCTCACATTGCGCAACCGCCTGGTGGTGTCGCCGATGTGTCAGTACTCGGCTACGGATGGCGTACCCGACGATTGGCATCTGGTGCATCTGGGCAGTCGGGCGGTGGGCGGTGCGGCGGCGGTGATCGCCGAGGCCACCGCGGTATCGGCGCAAGGGCGCATTTCGCTTGGCGACACCGGCTTGTGGAATGAGACTCAGCTGGAGGCATGGCGACCGATCGTGCGCTTCATCAAGGCACATGGCGCGATTGCCGGCCTGCAACTGGCACACGCCGGGCGCAAGTCCAGCGCGCAGCGACCATGGGAAGGACAGGGGCCGCTAGCGGCCGGACACCAGGATTGGATGACTGTTGCGCCGTCGGCCTTGCCGTTCGACAAGGGCTGGCACACGCCCCAGGCCCTCGACGAAGCAGGCATCCAGGGCGTGATCGCGGATTTTCGGGCCGCCGCGCAACGTGCCTTGACGGCCGGTTTCGAGCTGATCGAGTTGCATGGCGCGCACGGCTACCTGATGCATCAGTTCCTGTCGCCGCTGAGCAACCACCGCAGCGACCGCTATGGCGGCAGTTTTGAAAATCGCAGCCGTCTCGTGTGCGAAGTGATCACGGCCGTGCGCGAAGTGTGGCCGGCCGAGTTGCCACTATGGCTGCGCATCTCGGCGACCGATTGGGCTGATCATGAGGGTGGCTGGGATATCGCGCAGAGCGTGCAGCTGGCGAAGCTCGTGAAACCGCTGGGCGTGGATCTGATCGACGTCTCCAGCGGCGGGCTGGTGCCACACGTCAAAATTCCGCTGGCTCCTGGCTATCAAGTGCCGTTTGCGGCGCGCATTCGACGCGAAGCGGAGGTGGCCACCGGGGCAGTAGGCTTGATCACCGAGGCGGAGCAGGCAGCGGACATCGTCGCCAAGGGCGAGGCAGACGTCGTGTTGATGGCTCGCGAAAGCCTGCGTGATCCCTACTTTCCACGCCGTGCGGCGCAGGCGCTGGGTGCGCAAATCAGCGCCCCGAATCAGTATCTTCGTGCCTGGCATAGCTAACTTCCGACCATGAGGAACGTGTGATGGAAACCAATCCAACCCTGATCGAAGGTCGCCTGCACGATCTGGGCGATGGTTTCACGGTGCGCCGGATGTTGCCGGTGCTGCAGGCGCGCCACGTGGGTCCGTTCGTGTTCTACGATCACATGGGGCCGGCCGTATTTGCCGCCGGTAAAGGCATGGATGTGCGGCCGCACCCACACATCGGGCTGGCCACGGTGACATGGCTGTTCGACGGCATGATCCGGCACCGCGACAGCCTGGGCAGTGTCGCCGACATCCAGCCCGGCGAAGTGAACTGGATGACGGCCGGACACGGCATCGTGCATTCGGAGCGCACACCGCCGGCTCAACGTCGCGATGGGCAGATATTGCATGGGGTGCAGATCTGGGTCGCGTTGCCGCAAGTCGATGAGGAGATCGCACCCGAGTTTCACCACCACGATCGTGCGGCATTGCCAAGGATTCGCCAGCCAGGGGTGGACGCGGTGCTGATTGTGGGCGATGCCTATGGCGAGCATTCGCCGGTCAAGGTATTCGCCCCGATGTTTCTGCTGGAAGTTCAACTGGAAGCGGGCGCCGAGCTGGCGTGGCCGCAGAATCATGTCGAGCGCGGTGTCCACGTTGTCGAGGGTAAGGTCGGTTGGGGCGAGCTGGAAATCGGTGCCGCGCAGATGGCCGTGCAGTCGGGGCCGTCGGCCTCGCCGTTGCGCGCGCGAGAAGCTACCCGACTGATGCTGTTCGGTGGCGCGCCGCTGGACGGCGAGCGGCACCTGTGGTGGAACTTCGTCTCCAGTACGCGCGAACGCATCGAGCAGGCCAAGGCCGACTGGCAGGCACACCGCTTCGGCAAGGTGCCGGGTGACGAAGAGGAATTCATTCCGCTGCCGGAATAAGCTCTCTGGTTGCAACCACCATCGCAGCATCACGCTGACTGGGCTGCTGGCCCTCGGAGTAGCACATGTCCGGCTTCACCCGTTTTGGCGAGTTCTATCCCTACTATCTGAGCGAACACAGCAACCGCATCTGTCGCCGTCTGCACTTTATCGGCAGCAGCCTGGTGATCGCGGTGGTCGTGCTGGTGTTGCTGACGGGGCAGTTGCGCTGGCTGTGGCTGGTGCCAGTGGCCGGTTACGGCTGCGCCTGGATAGGCCATTACGTTTTCGAAAAGAATCGTCCCGCCACGTTCAAATATCCGCTGTATAGCCTGCTCGGCGATTGGGTGATGTACGGGCAGATGCTGCGCGGGAAAGTGAGCTTTTAAGCGTGCTGCGTTGCGGATGGCTCAGCGGTATTTCTGATGGCAGCTCTTGCAGGTTTCGCCAATCGGCTTGATCGCCGCCGCCAGCGCCGCACAATCGGCGGGAGCCGCCTGCAGCGCCTGCTGCACGCGGGTTTGCAGCTGCCCAGCGGCGTCGGTGAACGGCTGTTCCGCGATGTCGAATACCGGCACGATATCGGTGGCGGTGGACTGCAGCCGCTCCAGATG